>JAPVXR010000016.1 GCA_027214385.1 Cryomorphaceae bacterium 1068
ATCAGCAGGGGAGCCTAAAATACTTAGACTTTCCACGCTACAGTTGTCAGCAGACCCGCCGTCGATATCAGCCGGTAAAAGTGTCGCTTCGCCATTGGCATCGAGCTGAACGTTAATGTTTTGACAAACTGCTGTTGGAGCATCGCTATCAATTACCGTAACGATAAGGTTGCAGATTCCGCCATTCCCGGCTGCGTCAAAGGCGATAAACTCTACATTGTTTGTTCCTAAATCGGAACAAGTGAATTGAGTTTTGTCGAGCGAGAAACTCGTGACTCCACAATTATCAGTTGAACCATTGTCAGCGTCGGCGGGATCTGCCGTTGCCATTCCATTTTCATCCAAAACTAGTGTAATGTCCTGACAGTTTGCTTGGGGAGGCTGATTGTCATCCAGCGTTATTGTGAATGTACAGTCATTGGTGTTGCTGTTGACATCGGTTACGGTCCATGTCACCATGGTACCATCAGTTACCGTTTCGCCGTCTAATGATGAAGTCCCGTTGATGCTATTAACAACAGATGCCACGCCACAATTATCGTCTACTGCAGTCGGATCGAATTCAGTGCCTTGAACTGTGTATGAGCAGGTGCCGGAATCCGTACTTCTACTGGGGTCGCTCACACAAGTAATTGTAGGGTCTTCCATATCAGGACTTAGTGAAATATCGATTGGAAGAGCTTCATTAATAATATCTGTTGCTATTGAGACACCATTAATAAAATCGCTGAAAACTATTCTCGAACGAGGGAATCCCGTTAAGATTGGGGTAATTGAAGTCGTTCCCGAGTTTCCTATTACTTCGAAAGTGATTCTAATAAAATCCGTGTTTCCAGTAATGTCAGTGGTAGATCCTGCCGTATAAGCTACCAAACCATTCGTATTGTCTTCAGTGACCGGTCCACCCGGAGTATTGAATGGTGGGTTCGATGTAAATACATTTGATCCTTCCGGGGAAGTCACTTCTACTACTTGTAAATCATTCGGATCAAAATTGAGACGCGCCTCAACAAGATTGAAAGTTCCATCTGTTTCAACAGAAACCAAGACAGTAAACACATCACATTCGCTCACGGAAGATGAAGAAGGGGTAAGTATAAGATCAGCTTGATCGCAGCTTTCACAACTTGTTTGACCAGTTTCGTCTTGACAAAATCCCGGGTCACATGCCAGGCACTCAACAGCTCCTTCATTGGCTTGGAAAGTTCCCGCAGGACAATCCGTACATACGGATGCTCCTGTAACATTAGAAAATTTACCTGCGGGGCACGAGATACATTCTGTTTGGCCTACAAGACCTTGAAAAGTACCTTCTTCACAAGGGATACACTCTACCGCTCCGCTTATGGCTGAGAATCTACCTGCCGGACAAGGATATGCATTTCCATCTCCCGGGCAGTATGAGCCCGGAGGACATTCGATACAAACGCCATTTTCTGCATATTCTCCTGCTGCACATGGCAAGCATTCTGATGCTCCCGGAGGAGATGCGGTACCTGCATCACAGGCTATGCAATTTTCTAATCCCGTTTGATCGGCGTAAGTTCCGGCAGGGCATGCAACACAGGCTGTTGCACCTGATTGGCTTTGGGCTTCTCCCAGAGCACAGGCAATACACTCAGTAGCTCCTTGAGCGCCTTGATAGAAACCAGGTGAACATTCGGTGCACTCTGATGCTCCCGTTGTGGCTGAAAACCTTCCTGCAGGGCATAGCGAAACTGTTCCATCACCCGGACAAAATGAACCTGCAGGACATTCCGTGCAGACTCCATTGTCATCGTAAAAACCAGGGTCCGTAATTGTGAAGGTCGCGGTAAAGTTTGCACCTCCGTTACCGTCAAAACGGTCTCCGATATTCGTGAACGCTTTCCAAAACACTTCGAGATGATAGGTTCCGCATGGAAGTCCGGCTGTGATATCAACATTGGCATTGACTTCTTGCCATCGTTGGTCTTTTACGATATTATCTAAGTTTGACTCAAAAGGTAAATTGATTGAACTAAAAGATCCTGTTCCACCGCTAGCCAAGTGAACATTGTATGAAATTTCGGCACCCGTTACGTCGCCTCCAAATTCTTTGAACGTCTTTATTTCTCCACCATTTAAAATTAGGCTATTGATATTTCCAAGATTGTTTCCATCGAAATTATTTGTTGAGCCATCTGCATTGGCGCCACCATGAAAAAACTGGTTGCCGGAATTATCGATGTCTAAGACGGCATAGGTTTGGAAAATACCTGTTTGTTGAGCTTGAAGAGTGAGTGCAAAAAAAGCTATGTACAGCAAGGATGCTGCGAGCTTGAGTCGGTTAAATTTCATTGGTTTCTAATTGGTTAAATACAAAGTAATTGGCATTGGTTGACTTTCCCGGGGGATAATAATGGACTTTCAGGATAATCAACACCTTTCATTAGGTGTAAATTATACACCTATTAAAAAGTGTCGCAAAGTATTAAAAAATAAAGTGTAGCACAATCGAATTTTATTAACGACTGTTCATATCATCATTGTTGTTGATTGAATCCTTATCGATATAGCTCAACACTTCATCGTGTTTATGAAATAATTCAAAGAAATCGGGTATTCTAATAAAGAAGAGCTGAATCCATTGAGTCCATTTATTTTTTATTAAAAGCCAAAATGCAAATAAAGACTCTCGATTTGCTCTTGTTCCGAGCATGCCCACAAATTCATGGGATTGCCAAATCACCTTGTTAATTAACATTTTCGAACTCTTTGGATAAGGCACTAGGTGATCCTGTTCTTACTCATCGTCCATTTTCATACCTTTCCACCATGCTCGGAATTCTTCGAAAACTCAGGCGAAAAGAAAGCCGCTTTACCCGATACTTGCTCTACGCAATAGGTGAGATCTTTCTCATCATCATCGGGATATATTGTGCAGTTCAACTCAATAACTGGAACGAGGGAAAGAAGCAAAGCCACCGTGTAGAGTCTCTTATAGACAAGTACGAGGCTGAGCTGTACCTAACGATCAACAATGCGGAATGGGATTTAAAAAATGGTCTGATTTACGATTCGCTCATTCAAGCCACATTGGCCGATCAAGTGACCATAGACGATTATTGGGAGACTCCCATTTTGGAGACCATGATTACCAAAACCTTTAGCTTGGATCCAGCCAGAGATAATTTGGATAAGATTCTTGAACAAGAAGAGAGCTTGCCTGAAAAGTACGAACCTATCATTGTAGGGATGAAGAGTGAATTGTTTTGGATGAATAGGGATGATTTTTACCGGGAAACCTTTTGGAAATCGGCCGAAGAAAACATGAATTATTTTAATATCAATTATTCTTGGGCCCGGAAAGCTGATTCGCTCGATCGACATGAAGCCTATACTTTTTACCTCACCAATCCCGAATTTAAGAATCGACTATATGCACACTGGGTGCATATGGAGCGTTACCTCAAATCAATTCACTATTACAGGAAGAGTGCAATAATGCTGTTGATTGACCTCAAAGTTTATAGGGATGGTTTAAACGCGGATGAGCTGCGCTCGTTCTATGCCGCACTCGGATTGAATGAACCTGTAACATTGGACTGTGCGGGCGGTTTTAATGGAAATCGGAGCCAGGGTGAAGAGTTTACATTCGTTACCAATCTCTCGTCAGATACGGTGAGGTTTGATAATTTCGATAGTGAAGATCAAATGAACCGTAAGTATGTACTCGCGCCAAACGACTCCAGATATACGCGCACCAGATGGGGTAATGGCGATTTAATGCCTCCCCGAATCATAGAAGGTATGGTGAATGGCACTTGTGTCGAACGACTCGCTGAAGTGAATGACGGGTATCTAGTTTTTGACTGAACCAAGCTTTTATGCTTGCCTCAATCTTTAAGGTACTGCGAATTCCTTGAACCTTAGCGAGAGGTCATGTGAATGAAAGAGATACCGAGATGCCACCTTGAAATAAAAAAGCCCAATCAACTGATTGGGCTTTTTATAGTTATCACGTGTAATCATATATCCCTCAATCGGAGAATTAAGCTTCCTGATTTACTTTGAGCTTGAGCATATCACCCATACCGAAAGAACCAAGAATGCCTTCGTGAATTTTATCCAAGTGCTCATTGTAAGGACCGACGTGTTCACCCATTCCCATTAAGTCTACGGGGGTTCTAACCGGTCTTTCGCCATCAGGAGTTTCTATCAGTTTTAGCACGGCATCAGCCACCATCTGTGGATTCTGATTGGGATTCGAAGCCAAGGCTCCTTCAAAACTGTCGAACAACTGCTTTGGTGCATCGGCCATTGGGCCGTAGCTCGCATCGGTTGATTTATCCTTTGGCTGAATAAGCCCATCGAAGAAGGCCGTTGGAAATCCTCCGGGCTCCACAATCACTGAATCTACACCAAATGCGGAAAGCTCGAGCCGATAGCCTTCAGCGATGGATTCCACTGCCCATTTTGAAGCATTGTATGGACTATAGAACGGTAGGTTAATTCGACCCAATAGACTTGAAATTTGAACCAAAAGTCCCGCACCTTGAGCGCGCAAGTGGGGGAGAGCTGCCTTGTTGACCCGCTGTACTCCGAAAACGTTGACATCAAACAGTCGTTGGAACTCTTCAATGCTAAATTGCTCTTGAATACCCAATACACCGATTCCTGCATTATTGACCACCACGTCGAGTCCACCCATCAGTTCGATGGCTTTCGCTACTCCTGTATTCACACTGTGGTCGTTTGTCACATCAATATCCACAACGTGCGCGCCGAGGCTTCGCATCTTTTCAGCGTTTACCTTGTTCTTACCTTCAACGTTCCGCATACTGGCCGTAACGGAATGTCCGTTCTCGATAAGGGTCTTTACCGTTAAAGCTCCGAAGCCGCTGCTTCCTCCTGTAATTAATACTTTCTTTTTCATGTTGATTTGATTTAGGGTTTGATAATTGATTTATTAATTAATGCATGTACATACAATAAATTGATGCTAAATTTTTTTTTACGTCATTGTTCCAATAGCAGAGTTGATCGCCTCGGTTAGGCCTTTCGCCTTATCGCTGCCAATAATCGAATTATATCGCTTATGTAGTCGAAGCCATGCGGCCTTTATTTCAACGTTTAGCTTCATTCCTGAAGGGGTAGGGAATACTTCCGTGCATCTGCCGTTTTGATGCCGCTCTAAAATTCCTTTGCCCTCCATCTTCTCTATCAAACGCGTCACAGTAGAAGGCGTGAGCTGTAGTTCTTCGGCAATATCTTTTGGGTTAACACCGGGCTTTTTGTTGACCGTCATCACCAAAAATGCGTGCGATGAACTCAGTCCTGTAGAAGCGAATTCCTCGTGAGCCATTTTGGTCATCACTCTGGAGAGAGCATTGACCGAATAGGTCAAACAATTGCAATATGTCGATGGCGTTTTTTCCATGTTCGGGTCAAAGGTAGAAAAGATAATTGTATATACAAGTAATTTATTTTCATGTGTGCTAAACCGATTGGGTGAAGCGGCTATCGACTCACAATATCCTTCCCAAAAGGAGTCAAAGCCAATGAAGCCATCTTAAAATGTTGTTTGGCAAAGGGAATTCCGATGATGGTGATAAAGAGAAGCGCTCCAAAAAGAAGATGCGTCAAACTGATCCAAATGCCGCCAACCAAAATCCAAATCACGTTGAAAATGATGTAGAGACATCCGTTTGATCTGT
This sequence comes from Cryomorphaceae bacterium 1068, assembly GCA_027214385.1. Taxonomy (NCBI): domain Bacteria; kingdom Pseudomonadati; phylum Bacteroidota; class Flavobacteriia; order Flavobacteriales; family Cryomorphaceae; species Cryomorphaceae bacterium 1068. Next base: position 5,679 of record JAPVXR010000016.1, read on the forward strand.
CGTGAGTAACCACCTGTTTGCCGAAAGGCCAAAGCGCTAAGCCGGCTAACTTTAGGGTTTGAATCCCAAAAGGAATCCCGACGATGGTGATCATCATCAAGATACTCGAAACCAAGTATTCAAAAGCGGTGATGAGTCCGCCAAATATGAGCCAAATGATATTGCCGAGAATGCGCATTGAGGCGAAATTAATAAAAGTCTGAGCGGATTGGCAACGCCCTTGAAAACTCTCCGTCATAGACGCATAATTTCAAGTCATGCAACGCACGTACATATACCTCACCTCTTTTTGGGTAGAACCGAAGCCGATTCGGTTTGAGTGCGATTGCCTGCACTATTCCCTCGGCTAAGATCACGCCCTTAATCCGCACTAAGCGGAATCACTTCTATTTATTAATCAATTAAACTTAAATCGATGACACGTAACTACGCGGCCATCGAAGCCCGAATGTCTCATATAGACGAGCTTTGGGCAAGTGGCCGTTTCGAAGAAGGATTTGAAATCCTTGAATCTGTATTAATGGATGAGCCCGGATACGGAAAAGCTCACTCATACATGGGTTGGTATGCCTACGCCCGAATGCAAGATTACGAACTTGCCGAGCGTCACTATAACTTGGCCTTGAATTTTAGTCCTGGTTTTGCCGGAAGCTACATCAACTTCACCATCGTGTTGATAGCTACAGGCCAATATGCCGACGCCATCAAAATGGCACGAAGAGGAATGAACGTAGGAGGCAGCAGCAAAGCTCAACTTTTGTCTGAAATAGGCCGAGCTTACGAGTACATGGGCATATTGTCCTTGGCAAGAGGTGCATACAAAGAAGCGTACCTCATGGCAGAAACTGATGAAGCCATGGAGGCTGTGAAAAGCGCCATGGTCAGAGTAAGAAAAAAGAGACAAATCAAGTCTCTTGGTTTTGCTTTTTGAATGAAGCCCTCGCCCTGGCGGGGGCTTTTTTTATTGTGTATTCTCTTTCTCATAACCGAAAATTCAACGGATATTTGCGCCTTTTAAATTGATGAATCCACGAACACTCGCGCATCTGGCTGCATTGGGCGTAGCTCTGATCTACGGGGCCAACTATGTAATCGCCAAAGATGTGATGCCTTTGTACATTGAGCCGCGTGGATTTATACTTTTGAGAGTAGCGGGTGCCACAACGCTCTTTTTCATCCTCAGCCTCTTTATTAAGAGCGACCAAAAAATTGAGAGAAAAGACTGGCTGCGCTTAATACTTTGTGGTTTTTTTGGTGTAGCGGCAAATCAGCTTTTCTTTTTCGAAGGCCTCAACCTCACCACGCCCATCAATGCTTCCGTGATCATGACGGCAAACCCGATTATGGTGTTGTTTATGAGTGCCGTATTGCTCAAAGAGAAACTTAAACCGATAAAACTCCTCGGGATTGTCATTGGTGCCGTAGGAGCGGTTTATCTCATCCTGAGTGCTGCGGGTGAAGGCTATGCCTTGCCTGGCGTGAGCCTGGGAAACTTGTTTGTATTTATGAATGCCGCCAGCTATGGTGTTTATCTCGTTATTGTAAAGCCCTTACTCATCAAGTATGACGCCTTACTCGTCATCAAATGGGTTTTTGCAGCGGGTCTGTGTTTTGTACTTCCCGTAGGATTAAGTCAGTTTGGCAAGATAGACTTGACAAGCTGGACTCCTTCCATTTTTGGCGCAGTAACCTACGTAGTTATTTGCACAACCTTCCTTGCCTATCTGTTGAATGTTTTTGCCTTGAGAACCCTGAAGAGCTCAACGGTAAGTACTTACATTTATCTTCAACCGCTTTTTGCGACCTTACTTGCGCTTTATCTGGCCAAAGATGCTTTGACATTTGAGACCACCATTTCGGCAGCCTTTATTTTTATTGGGGTGTACTTGGTAGGGCGGAAGCCAAAAACAGCAGAGGTTGCAAAGTGATTTTTTTGACTACCCGCTGCTCGCAGACTGCTACCTACCTCTAGTATACTTATCCCTAACCTATCCCTATGCAATCCCTAACCAACTCCTATTCATTTCCTTTTTTTTCTCAAATTCTCCCACTTTGGTTCGAAGAGCCAAGTTTACTGAACGAGCCCAAATAAGCTTGAGGTGATTTTTCAGATTTCCGTTTACTGTTCAGGAAACTTTTAACTGTCGAATATTGAAAAAGAGCCCTTGCTGGAATGACTTGATTTTGAGAAGTTAAATACTTGACGGATATTGTGTTGAACTACCAATCATTCCAACCATGATGTTCTCACTCGTTTATTCAAAGTTTCGTTTATCTATTTTAATGGTCTTGTCTGTCCTGATTCTAGCTTCTTGCGATGACGACTCTAAAGATGAAGATCCTCCTCCAAGTGGTGGCAACGACGTGACCATTTCTGTATTTGACTTGCTCTATGTGAATGACAATACCTTAAACGTTTCTTACACGCCTTCTTTGGTTTGGGAAGCGAGCACAGCATCTGATGGGGCGGCGATTACCTATTCACTGCTCATTGATAGGGTGGTAGATTTGGACCCGGATGAGAATCCTTCTACCGTAGTGGATTCTACCATAACGACAACTTTTTTTACCATCACCACTCCATTATTGATGAATAATGAATACAAATGGTGTGTGATAGCACGTGATGAAAATGGGAATGAACGAAAGAGCAGCTCGGTATTCTCTTTTACCACAGGTGAAGAAGACAATCAACCACCCAATGCTTTCAGTTTAATCTCTCCTGTAGATTTTGCCACCAGTCAATCAACAGATGTTCAATTAATTTGGCAAACAGCTACTGATCCCGAAGGCGATCCCATTACCTACGATGTATATCTCGGTTTGAGTCCAAACCCATTTTCAATAGCATCTTCTTCACAATTTCCCACGGGATACTTTGCGATGAATTTGGCGGAAAGCACGAACTATTACTGGTATGTCGTCGCCAAAGATGATAAAGGTGGTCTGACCGTATGCAACTTCGAATACACTTTTGCAACACAGGATCCTCCGATTACCATCCCCGGAACGGGTACGGTAGTATTGACAGGCGGTCGACCGGTAACGGGTGGACTACCTACATACCTCGGCACGGTGGGCCACCAAGTAGTCGTTCTGAACGGGGTAATCTACGATACGGCAGGGCTCTCTTTACTCAGTGTAGGCGGTGGAGAAAGAAATGACGTTTTCTCATCAACGGATGGAGTTAATTGGCAGTTGGTGAGAGATCATTTGTTTCAAGACCCCTTTGGATTTGAACCCTCGGAAGAGCATGCAGTCGCTGTTCACAACGGACTCATGTTTATGTTTGAAGGGAATAGGAATACCATCAAAGTTTCTGCGGATGGTGCTACTTGGTCTTCCGTTTTATGGGAAGGTTCCGTGCAGGATGACACCCACTACTTACCCAGAAATAATCACCAAGCCGTCTCCTACAATGGAAGCCTTTATTTGATTGGTGGACTTTCAGGTGGTCAGCGAAAGAAAGATGTGTGGCGCAGTGACGACAATGGAATTAATTGGATAAAAGTAAAAGCCGATGACGAAAGTTCTTGGGCTGGAGCAGCAGAACCCAGAGCCGAAGTGCACGACGGTTACATTTGGCTTTTTGACGGTGGTGATGGTCCCGAGGGGACACCTCCGGACTTATGGCGTTCTACCGATGGCACCAATTGGGAATATATGAGTACGGTACCATTTTCTGCACATAGAAGTTTTGCCACGACTGTTTATAAGAATGGTTTGGTAGCAGTAAGCGGGGATACTGAAAACGAAATTTGGTGGACAGGTGATGGTGTCAATTGGATTCAGGTTGAACTTACAAACCCGAGTTCGCTCTCATGGAGAAGGGATCACGACGCATATACTTTCAATGGTGAGCTTTATGTAAGCTATGGAAAAGGTCAAAGCGTAGGCAGCGAATTGAGACCGGATATTGTGAAGTTGACTTTTGATCCTTAATGACTGACTTCAGGATCTATCTCCAAAACCGCCCACTCAATAAAGGGAAAATCCTTTTTCTCGATGCGATGAGAAGTGGAGTCGGGAGGATGGTTGATTTTCATCAAATGCACAATAGGGTCACCACCTTTTGTCGTAGCTCCTTTCGCCTTTGCCTTAATCAGGTAATACGTGGTTGACTCACCTCTGTCTTCTTGAAAGCGAAGCAAGTAGGCAGGCTCGCCGTCTTCAAACCATAGTTTGCGGGGAGCGATGGCCTTTCGTGAATGTTTCAATAGTCTTGATCTTTTAGCGCTGAGCGGCGATATGATCAGAGGCTTTTTAAAGTAATTCTCAGAAAGGATATCGTCGTAGGGATTTCCTTTGACTTTTATAAATGGGCTTCCGGACCAGGTAAACGGAAACTCAATGGGTATAGGTTGCCACTCTTCGGGTACAAGGGTGAAACGCCCCATGCGCATAATGGTGATAAAGGTTATACTTCCTGCAAGAAAGAGCTGACCATAGAAGTTTTTGAGGGCAAACACCAAATCATTGTCTATGATGAGTAGAATAATTTGAGTGAAAAAAATCAACATGTAATAGGCAAAGAGCCGTTGGGTGATATTCCCTGAAAGGATGACCTTCTCAAATTCGAAGAAGGGGGAATTGCTAAGGGCATTGTTGAGAATTCCCGCGAAAATGGAAATGGTTATAAGGAAGTAAGCGAAGGTCACAATCATCCCCGTGGGCTGAACGGGCTCAAAAAGGATCCAGAAATCATAGAACCCATGAGAGAGGGCTGCGAGCAAAAAATAGCCCGCTATAGCGAGGTAATTTCTGCGCTTGTACAAAAATCTATATCGCGCTATTCCGTAAGTGATAATGGCTGTATTAAACATATGAGTCATCGGAGAGAGAATAGCTCGAATGTCAATAATGCTAGCCCCGTGAGTATTGAAATACATCACATTTTCAAAGGCCGCAAAGCCAAGTGCCGATGCACTGCCGTATAGGAGGAAGTCGATTGGTTCATTCACTTCTCTCTTGAAGAACTTGTAATACAACAAAAAGGGTAGGAGCTTGGCTAGTTCTTCTACGGCCCCGATTCCGAATACACAGTAAAAGAAGTCGTTGAAAAAGGAGCCGTTTGTACCGAGATGTAGCGGATCAAGAAAAAAGTCGCCAATTCCAAAGACGAGAAAAACAGAGAGACCACCCAAAAGAAATACGCCAATGACATGCTTTAAGTCCTCAGGTTCATAAATGTCGATCATGCGGTAGTAGTCGACCCATGTCCACGAAATCAAAAGTGCTATGAGGATGTAGGTAAAAAGCATCACTTCTCAGTCAGGGCGAAAATACAAGAAGTGATGGGACTGCCGTCATTAATCGGTAGGTGCTCTCGTTTTTTATGGATCGACTCTTGCACCTTTTAAAATGAATCAATTAAAAGAAACATTATGAAAAACATACTCATCATAGGAGCACACGGTAAGATTGGACAAATCCTTTCAAACCAACTTTCAGAATCAACGAATTTTCAGCCTACTGCTTTTATCAGAAAAGAGTCCCAACAATCAGATTTCAAAATTGGAAGTTTGAACTTCAAAGTTGGAAACCTCGAAGAATCGGTGAAAGACCTTACTCATAAATTTGAAGGATATGATGCGGTAGTATTTACCGCAGGTTCAGGTGGAAGTACAGGACCTGATAAAACCTTATCAATCGATCTTGATGGAGCTGTTCGAACCATGGAAGCAGCCAAAGCAGCAGGAATAAAAAGATTTGTAATGGTCAGTGCAGCAGGGGCTGACGATCGTTCATTCTGGGATAAAGCCGAAATGAAGCCTTACTATGTAGCGAAGCACTATGCAGATGAAATGCTGCGAAACTCAGATCTGAATTACACCATATTGCGTCCCGTAATGCTCACGAACAATGACGGAACAGGTCTTATTACGGCCTCCGAAACTATGAAGGGATTGAACAATGAAATCTCCCGTGCAGATGTGGCTAACGCAATTGAAGAGGTACTGAACCGAGAAGACACTTACGGCAAAACCATCGAAATGAGTGAAGGCTACCATTCGATTGAGGAAGCTATTTCCGGATTGACCAAAAGTGAATTGGAATTGGCTTAACCCCAAAAGAACTAAAACGGAAGCATGTGAAAGCCCCTCCATTGTGGAGGGGCTTTCACATTGTGGGGTATGAGGCCTCGCTGAAAATACGAACGGCGAAGTAAAACAGGGACACTTTTTACAAGATGGCTCTATGAGTGAAAAGTGTTTCTTTCGACACATAGAGTTAATAAAAAAAAGAAAATATAATATTTCTAAAAATTGCAGTTGTAGTGGGAGTTGCAGGGGGGGTCGGAGTTATAAAGCATTTATAATAAGCAAGGTGAATTATTTTTTAGGGGTTATCTAAAATATTAAAACATATATTGTCAATAGTAATAAATAAGCCTGGCAGATAAAACGTTGGGTTTTATAACCAATAAACCAATTAAAACCATTATGATGAAAAGAAAGAATTTATCGTGCAGAATGCTATTGATAGTATTTGCACTTACAGCAGTAAACTTTGCAGGGGCACAGACTATTGATATTGGGCCAAATGAGTATGCTTTTCAGTTTACCGGCAACCCTAATTTCGGTTTATTTTTTAATGCCACTGATGGAGTTTATGAATTTAAAAATGGATCGGGAGATGCTGTTTTTGGTATAAAAGGTTCGACTGGAGCGATGACGACTAGTCTCAGTTTTGAGGCAGGTAACGATCTACGCATCTCAGATAATAATTATGCATTTCGATCTGCATCAAACCCGAACTATGGCCTCTATTTTAATTCGTCAGTGCTTCAATACCAGTTTCTGAATGGATCATCGACTGCTATATTTGCCATTAATGCGAATAACGGTCGATTTGACTCAAACATTCAATTCAACCCGGGAAAGAACCTTTTGGTTGCGCCCGGCAGTTATGCCTTAAGATCTGCGGCAGCACCTGATGCAGGGATAGTTTTTGGATTAACCGATTATGAGTTCCGTTCTCTTACAGGTGTTCCTGTTTTCAGTGTAAATGTTGCAACGGGAAATGCAAAATTGACCGGGGGACTTACACTTGGAAGCACAGCTGTTGAAGAGACAGGTAGCATCCGCTACAATGGCGGAGATTTTGAAGGATACGATGGTGCTTCATGGACTTCATTGACAGAAGGTACTGAAGGCCCCGTTGGTCCGCAAGGTCCTCAGGGAGTGCAAGGTGCACCTGGTGTAGCCGGAATTCAAGGTCCTGTTGGCCCACAAGGCCCCGCAGGTCTTCTATCCTCGGGGTCGATCAGTGCTGTTCCTTATTTTGATGGTACGAACTGGCAAGTAAGTGCTACCAACCTTAGCAATAATGGTACTTCCGTTGGAATTGGTAAAAACCCTAGTACAAACGATCGATTGGCTGTTGAAGATTTGGAAGCAACTTCGACTGCTTTTAGAAGTGTCATAAGAGCTGACAGAACAGGATTGGTAGGCGAGGCCGGAACACTGACGAGCTGGGCGCAAGCGGATGTCGCAATCAGAGGTGCAGTTGACTGGGGTAACGCTTATTCTGCAGGTATATACGGAAGTTCAGTGTTGGATTATGCAAATTCTGCAGGTGTGATCGGGTATTATAGTAATTCTGTTTTCGCGGGATTGGCATATCGAGATGCAAACAATGATTTCTATGCAGGATACTTCCAAGGCAATGTAGCCGTGAATGGAGAGATCAAGACAAAGTCGGTTAGAGTAACCCTCGATGGATTTCCTGATTACGTTTTTGAATCGAGTTATGACTTGATGCCACTTTCTGATGTGGAGTCATTTATCCAAGAATACGGTCATCTTCCCAACATGCCTTCTGAGGCTGAAGTATTGGAAAACGGCCTTGGCTTAGGAGAGATCAATGTGATATTGGTAGAGAAAGTGGAAGAGCTTACGCTTCACTTAATCCAAAAGGAAAAGGATATGGAGACTCTCTCAAATCAAAACGAGGAGATGAAAGAGCGTTTGGATAAGCTGGAAGCCATTATGAACGAAATGATTTCAGAATAATGAGAGAGTTAAAAAAATCATTCACCGCAATGGCTTTGCTGCTGGTGCTGGGATTGCTTACGCAATTCTTGCAGGCACAAGAAGTCTTCCGGGGAATTGAAATTAATAGTAGTGCTGAGGATCGAGTTTTACTGAATGAGGGTTTTCAATCTTATTCCCTTTTTGAGTTAGACCATGAAGCACTTTATGAATTGGTTGATGCCAACCGAGAACAGGCCATTTTTACGCTGCAAATAGCAGGGTTCGATTGGCCCATAGAGCTGTATGAAAATGAATTGCGCTCTCCCGGATATTCCGCAGGTCAAACAGGCGATGACGGATACAAGGAAGTGATTCAGGGAGAATGTGTCACATTTGCAGGTTACCTCGCTCAAACGAGCAAGGCGGTGCGTTTAAACCTAGAGCCAAATCGCGTTTGGGGATATGTCACAACGGAAAACGGGGAGTATTTTATCGAACCACTTAATCGATTCATTGATGATGCAAAAGAAGGTGAATACATTCTTTACAATGCCGATGATGTAATCGTTTCAGGAGAAGTTTCCTGTGGTGCCGATACTCAATCTGAAAAAGTGAAAAAGTCTCAGCCGTCGCAAGGAGCTCCCAAAACAGGTGATGATTGCCGCAAGTTGGAGATTGCCACTGAATCGGACTTTGAGGCGTTCAATGCGGGTATCACTTTCAGCGATATTATAGCCAATCTCAACCTTGTAGAAGGAATATATACGGCCACTTATGACGTGGAAATCTTTGTGGTTTACCAGCATGAATGGACAACATCTGCTGATCCTTATACCACCACGGAATCAGGTTGTGGAGGCTTTGGAACACTCCAGCAAGTCGGGGCAGAATGGCGTACGAATTTCACCAATATCCGCAGAGACATGACTGTATTATACAGCCAAAAAGACTTCAATAGCAATACCATAGGTTGTGCTTGGATTGGAGTATTTGGGAATGGATCTGAAAATGATGGTGTTTTAAATGGTGAAGGGACCACAGTAGGTCCCTATAGTGTCAACCAATGGGATTGGCAAGGCGGATCAACCTCAGATGCGAGCAGGAGAACCTTAGTTGCTCACGAGATGGGTCACAATTTCGGAGGGACTCATGACTCTAATGGTGGCTGTGCTAACATTATGTGTCCGACTATCAATACAACGACCGTTTTTAATGCAGCGGCTCAGACACAAATGAACGGCAATATGAACTTTGAATCTGCCGTAGCCAACGACGGTCGTTCTGCTCTGCGCGAACGCTATTTGAGTGCTGAGGAAGGAGGCGTGTCACTCGCCTTTTTGCCAAGTACCAATTCCGCAAATGTTCTTATTCTAGACGGAACGTTGATACCACTTTCATTCTTTTTCGGAACCACTGCACAGTACAACGCTTCAGAAGAAATTCGAATGAATCCGGGTGCTTTGATGGAGGCCGGTGTCGATATCAATTTCCAATTTGATATTGCATCGTGCGCTAATGGCGCAATTGTACCAAATGCACAAGATGGATCAGGCAGTGGATCAGACAGCGAGCAATTGACAAGTTTGAACCGAGGTAGCAGTGATACCGATGTTATTCTCTATCCGAACCCAACCAGCTCTAATTCTTTTATCAAGTTGGAATCAGAAAAGGAAGAGCAGATTTTTATAACCATTTTTGATGGTTTGGGACGCGTGGTGGTTCAATCGAATGAATTTCTTGCCGAAGGAGTCAACGTGATAGAGCTTCAGTCAGAAAACTTGACTCAGGGACTCTACTTCGTAAATCTTAGGATAGCTGAAGGAGAAAGTAAAACACTCAAACTCCAAAAAATCGACTAACTGAAAAGCCTGATTGGCTCTTGCAAAAATGATTAGTCGAATATTTGTTTAAGAGAAAGGCCACGTCACCGTGGCCTTTCTTTTTTTAGGGCTCCATTGTCAATTGTATGACAAGCTATCATGAGAAACTCGGTTAATTTTGCCCTATGAAATTCACAGGTCCATCAGGAGAATTTTTTAATGCCTCAGATCTATCCGCAGCTGATGCCGAGCAGATTACACAGCGCATTCCATCTAGTATGACCTTGCTTTGGTTCACTGAATCGGGCACAGAATTGCTCGTTGATGGGAGTGAGCTAAAGCCCGAAGCGGGAACCATGATATGCCTAACGGAATTCCATGCCCTCGTGGTGAAGGCATTCGGCGGAGGTAAGCTGCTGCGCTTCAATCGAGACTTCTATTGCATATTAACTCATGATGATGAAGTGAGTTGCAAAGGTTTGCTCTTCTTTGGCGCTTCGCAACTTCCCGTTATTTCACTCGATGACACTTACCGCAAGGCTTTTAGTGCACTTTGGGAAGTGATCGAAAACGAAATGTCTGCTACCGATGATCTTCAGATGGAAATGCTGCAGATGCTCACCAAACGTTTCTTGATCCTAGCCACGCGAGCCTATAAGGAACAAGTGGACTTTGGTAGTTTGGATAACGATCAAGTGGATCTGATTCGCTCCTTTAACTTCTTAGTAGAAAAGCATTTCCGCGAAAAACACAAAGTAGCCGATTATGCCAACTTACTATTTAAGTCTCCCAAGACTTTGAGCAATCTTTTTGCAAAAGTCGGCTCCAAAACACCCTTGGCATACATTCACGAGCGCATTGCTATGGAGGCTCGGCGCAAATTGCGTCACGGTGACGAGAGCGTAAAAGAAATAGCCTTCGACTTAGGCTTTGATGACTTACAAACGTTTAGCCGCTTTTTCAAACGAATGGAAGGCGTTTCACCCAATACATTCAAGCAGGCTTAAAAAAGTCTTTCCCAAAACGAACTATTCAGGCATCTAAGCCTTTCAAGAATTTTCGAAATTCACTGAGCTTCATGGGTTGGTATTTTAAGTCTACGGATTCGACGTTTCTCGTTAAAGAGCGCGCTACTTTAATGGATCCTTCCTCGATTTTATAAGCCACGATGAGAATTTCCTCTTTTCGCGGAAGCGTTAATGACTTATACGATAGTTCTTTATAGTGCATCATTTGAACCATAGATTTTGATCGAGGTAGGATAGCCATAATTTGTTCTTCTTGATCGACTTCGGGAAGGGTGGCAATGATCTCAAAGCGTTCGTTTTCAGGAAGCTTTCGAAATCTATCCACATTGATCCACCCCAAATCCGTTCCTGCTATTATGTAAAAATGGGGATTTGCATCAGCGGGAAAACCAAGATTTTCGAGTACCAATGCATACCGCTCTAACTCGACCTTTCTAATGCTGTCCCAAACGGCAAACTTGGCTTGGTACTTCTTCTTTTGAGCCGCGTCGAGGTATTGGAATTGGCGCAGGGCTTCTTTCCATTCGTTCTGTTTGAAGTTCTCCATCGAGTTCTCCTTGTCCGCCTGCCATCTGATCAACTTTGCTTCGTATTCCTTCACCCAAGTGGGGTGTTGTGCAAGTCTTTGATAGTATTTGTCCACATCCTCTGCATACTCCTCGAGTTTCAACTTATAGTCAAGCAGGGCAATTTCGTACCTCCGCTGGCAGTCTTTTAGAATTCGATTTCGTGAAAAGAATTGATACCAGCTTATTTTCCTAGCATAGCTCTGAGGTCTTGGTTTTGAAGGTTCAGTGGGGTATAAGGGTTTACTCGGGTAGCGAGGTTTGGTGTTGTCATCAAAATAAAATTCAGGCCAGTTCACATCAGCATATTCAAACGCAGGGCGTTCAGGGATATTCAAACTCGATCTGGTGAGGAAGTTTTGACCTGTCTCTGCCCAATTCGCACCAGTGTTCGAAACGAATAGAGACATATCTGTTTGCAGAGGAGTTCTCGATGGTATGGCAATACTTAGGTCAGTTCCATCCGCTAGTTCGAGAGTAGAACCACTTGGAGTCTCTGCTGTAATGCGCAGCATTCCACCTGTTTCGAGCAAGCGACCATCCGAAACCGTATAAAGTTCGTTGGCGAGAAAATCATGGTAGTCCAATGCCTCAATCACCTTCACATGAACATCGCCTTCATATGGATTTCCAAGACTATCTACGAATCCATTTGCAGAGATGAACACTTTGGTGCCTCTTTTGCATTTGAGTGTATTGGAAACGGATGGATCAATCATGAAGCTATTCTTTGCGCTTTCGGCTAATTCCGCGTGCAATTCATCGGTATTCTCAAAGTGAAAACGTTTAAAGACGATGTCGACCCTTCGGTTTTCTCGCATTGACTTCTCGTCTCTGCTTTTTTGAAGAAGTTGCCTCTTACCAAAGGCCTCCGTGAACAAAAGACCTTTTTGAATTCCTTGATTTTGCAGGTAAGCTCTGACGCTTTCAGCACGTTTTTGCGAAAGCTTATAATTGTATTCCTCATCACCTTCGTGATCGGTATGTCCATGAATTTGAAATTCGCAATCACCATTGAGTTCTACGAGTGTCAAGAAGTCAGAAAGTTGCGCTTTCGCTATATCATCAAGCAGGTGCGAGTCTGAGTCAAAATGAATTCGAGTGGTCTGAATTTCAGGTGCGGCGAAGGTCAGGACAGCGCATAAAATGGCCGTTCCCATTAAGAATGGAATTTTCATTGCAGGAAAATTATTGGTTTCAAATAGAACCCATTTTTTGATGAGATTATTGTGCGAAGCATCAGTTAAATAACAACACACCTCGAGTGAAGCGGCCCTTGCACTGTCAGTTCATTGTCGGAATAGAAGTGGAAGGATTTCTCTTTGTGAGCTGGTCTAAGCAAGAGCCGCTTTTTTGAAGAAGGGAATAATTGCCAACCCTTAGGGAATTTCTGCCGAGCGTTCTGCGAAGATCTTGCCGCACCTTTGACCTATCAACAAACAAAAACTATAAATAACACATCATCATGAACCCATTTACAGTTCCATCTCGAGAAGAAGTTTCAGAATCAAATCAAGCTATTTTCGATAATCTTCAAAAAGGATTAGGCTTCGTTCCAAATCTGTATGCTTACTACGCAAAAAGTGAAACAGCACTGGGTGACTACCTCCGGTTGCAGAATAGAAAAACCAGTCTCCGCGCCAAAGAGAAAGAGATTATCAATTTGGTGACAAGCGAAATTAACGGATGCCGCTACTGCCAGTCTGCACACACTGCTATCAGCAAGAACTTAGGGTTTACCGATGAAGAAATCCTTGATTTCAGAGGGGCTAGCGCTCCTTTTAATGAGAAGTTTGATGCTTTGGCAAAGTTCACCAAGGCAGTAGTAGAGAATCGCGGCAACGTTTCCGATTCAGCCAAAGAAGCATTTTTTGCTGCAGGATATACTGAAACGAATTTGATCGATGTAGTGATTGTCGTTGCAGACAAAACGATCAGCAATTACATCCACAACTTGGCGGGGTTTGAAATAGACTTCCCACTCGCTCCTCAGCTAGAAGAGGCAGTGGTATAAAAATAAAGCGGTTTCATCTTCACCGTTCTCAAACAGGATGATTGGTTAATATTGGTTAGGTAAAGACCCCTTCAAACGAGAAGGGGTTTTTGCGTTTTGCTAAATAAAGTCTTTCGAATACAAATTGGAAGAACCAAATGGTGCGTTGAGAAACCTTCTCAGTCCGGTTTTATGAGCCGAGTATGATCTACTTCTTAGATTTCTTAGCTTCAAACCTCTTCATTAATTTCATTTTCTTTGAGCCATGAAATTGGAGTATTCTAATCGACTGTCCGTAATAGGCGGTTATACAATCCTCATTATACTGGCCATCTTTGGAGCCCACTACGCTCTAATTAGATTTACGGCTTTCGATGCTGCTTACTACCTTTTTCAAATTGCAGAAGGCAAAGATTTCTTCGTCGCCCACGGCCGCCATATATCCTATTTTGCCCAATGGCCAGCAGTCATAGCAGCTAATTTGGGCATTCCCATGAAACTGCTTTTGCCGATAGCGTCTCTCGGATATTCTCTTTTCTTCATTCTCAACTATTACTTTGCTGTCAGGTTCAAAACGAAAGAAAACCTTTATTGGCTCGTAGTATTTCTTCCTCTTCTCGCACTTAGGTTTAAGTTCTACAGCCCGATTAGCGAATCGATTATGTCCTTGGCGAGCATTAGCTTGTTTTATGTGGTGATGGACAATGCTACGCAAGCGTTTTCCAAGAAGAAATGGGTTTTTTTATTTCTAATCGCAATCACCATATACATAGGTCACCCGCTGGCATTTATGGGCCTCTTCATTATGATTTTTTTTCATGCCTTTTGGCATGGAGATTATCTGAATAAAACGCGGCTTTATGCAATGGGAATCGCCACAGCATTTTTTGTCGCCAAAATGATTTCCGTGCAGTCGAGTGGTTATGAATCAGAAAAACTAGGGGATGCCACATCCAATCTTTCAAAACTATTCTCGGCAAGAAATCACTGGGTTTACCTTGATCTCGACGATTGGATAATAGCTGAGTGTTTTTGGCCTCTTATCACTTTTATTGGGGCTATCCTCTTATTGGTTTACCGGAAACGAATTATTCCTGCTGCATTTTTAATCCTGACTTTTGTGGCCATAAAGCATATCATCACCTTCGTTTATTGGGAGGGTGAAACACCCAATATGTTGCACAGTTATTACGCATACTTAAGTATTCCATGGTCTCTTGGAATTATTTATGCAGCATCATTTATACCAAAGAAGGGCTTTGTACTTGGGTTCTATTTATGCTTATGCATCCAAAGTATTTGGGAAATAAGAGAGGAGCGTACTTTTTTTCAAGATCGGCTGGCTTATTTCGACTCCATTTTTGATGTGTACCCTGAAAACCGAAAACAAATCCTTCCCGAAGTCAAATTGGAAATGGAGAAAGTGCATTTAACCTGGGCTATTCCATTTGAAACAATGATTTACACTAGCTATAGCGATCCCCGAGATGCAAAGACGCTCTTTATCAATAGATGGATGGAGGGCGATGAACACCTTTTGAAATCAGAAGAAAATCCCGCTGTTTTTCTGGGTGCTCCTTGGTATCATTATGAAATCGAAAATAGTGCAGAGCTCAATCCTGATTATTTTATTCTTCCGCCGGAACCATATATCATGCATTAGTATTTCCTGTTCATGCTTTTAAGTTTAAGAGAATACTTTCTGAATCGGGGTTATCCTTTGGTTAAGCTCCCTCTATTGAAGTCCACTTACCCAGACCGGTGAATCGTGGCAGATTCGGAAATAAATTTCGAATCAAGCCGGAGTTTTAAGTAGCCTTGTATATTTGGCCAACATTTGCGCTTACTAGAGTGATCAATCAAAAGTCCATAGCAGTCCTTCCTTTCGAGAACTTGAGTTCTAATAAGGAAAACGAATACCTCGCCGATGGTATCACCGAAGAGATCATCAATGCCTTGAGTAAAGTTGATGGATTAAAGGTCACCGCTCGTGCTTCATCTTTTCGTTATCGAGACAAAAAGCCGGATGTCCGTATTATTGGCAACGAGCTCGCTGTCAACACTGTTTTAGACGGAAGCCTTCGAAGGGTAGGGAATAGAGTGAGAATTAGCGCTCAGCTTATCCGAACGGATAATGGATTTCACATTTGGTCGGAGAATTTTGACCGTGAGATCGACGACATCTTCTTGCTTCAAGACGAGATCAGCATCCTAATAGCTGAGAAGATTAGAGAAAACTACGGTCACTTAGAAATAGCCAAGCATCTGGCAGGTGCCCCGACGGAAAACATAGAGGCCTACGAGCTGTATCTTAAAGGAAGGTTCAACCATTTGAAATGGGATTGGGAAGGGCTACAAAATGGCATCAAGTATTACGAAGAGAGCATTGCTAAAGACCCTGGATTTGCCCTACCGCTTTTCGGCTTGGCGTTTTGTTATTCAATGATAGGTTCTTGGGGCAAACGTCCTGAATTATTCGATCTGGCTCAAGATTACATTACCACAGGTTTTGCGATAGACAAAGAATCAGATCTTGGCCATTTCGCCAAAGCTACTTTGGAGTTTTGGGGAAGGTGGAACTTTATTGAAGGTGAGAAGTCTTACCGAAAGGCCATTGCCCTTAACCATACCAACTCTGAGGCTATGGAAGGATTGGCAGAGCTCTACATTGCGATTGGCTATTTTGATCTGGCTGAAGAGCTTACCGCACAGGCTTTAAAGACCAATCCACTTTCGGCCAATCACCTCTTCACCATGGGGAATATTCACTACGAGCAAGGCGAAATCGAGAAAGGACTTTCGTATTTCAATTCGAGCTTGAGGATAGATCCGAATTTCGCCCACTCTATTTCCTATAAATCTTTGTGCCTTATTGGCTTGAAATCATTTGATAAGCTAAAGCTCCATGTGGATGCCTATCCTGAACAAGAAGACAGGCAGCAATGCATTCTTTTGGGTAAACTTCAAGAAGGTGGAAATGGTGAACTCAAAGAAGAGACAAATCGCCTCGCAGCAATCACCGAAGATGTAGGTTTGGTTGGTTGGAGGCTTTACTTGTTGGCGCAAAATGGAGAGAAGGAAGAGGCATTAAATTTACTTGAAGCGGTTATCGGAAGGAAAGAGGGACAGTACATCAACTTTACTCATTTACCACTCTTGGAACCGATTCGATCCATGCAGCGTTTTCAGCAATTGGCAGCAGCCACTTTTGCTCAGTCGAAATTGCCTGTTAAGGCGGGAATAACAGTGGACAAGAGTCAATCAAAAAAGGCCTTACTCGAACAATCGGAAATTGAAGCGGTCGACGAGCAGCTCAAGGTGTTGATGTCTGAAGACAAAATCTATCTTAATCCGACTTTGTCGCTTAGAGAATTGGCCGAGGCGATAGAGCTTAATGCCAATAGGCTCTCGTGGTTTTTGAACGACCGACTTGGAAAGAATTTCAGTGAATTTATCAATGAAAAGCGTGTTTCTGAATTCAAAGAACGGGCCGTCACAAACGATTGGAGTCATTTATCGATACTCGGCTTGGCCTATGAATGCGGTTTTAATTCTAAGTCGGTTTTTAATGACTACTTCAAAAAATCTATGGGTCAAACCCCAAGCCAATGGGTGAAGGCGAATAAGAACTAGACCTTGAAAGCACATTTTCGAGTCGAATGATTCGACCAAAATCCTTTTACCGAATTGTCACTTCGAGTGATTTACGACTTAGGAGTGAATCGTATCGAGAACAGCCTACGGGTAAAACTGTCTTCGAAAGACTTCTCGATTACCTTCCATCGTTCGGTGAGATTGCCTCCCTCAGAGTATCGGCGCTAGGTTCATTTCATCTTCGTGTCTCAGATGAAACCATTGAATCAATAAGCTTTGTCAGTTCGGTTGATCCGACGGAGGAGGATGGTGTTGAGAACACGTCCTGATTTTCATTTCAGGTCGCTAGCACCCGTTCTGTGAAAGATTTTTGTGCCATCAAGTTCACAAACGATGACATATAAAAATCAAAACACAAAAAAAATTGTTCTCGCAGGTGCCACCGGTTATTTAGGGCAGCATCTTGTTGAAAAGCTAAAAGAGCGTTCGCTGCCATTCTCTGCTATTGCGCGCAATCCGGGTAAGCTCTACGATCTAGGTTTAAGCCCCCATGAAATCATCACAGCCCAAGTCACCGAGCCATTAAGTCTAATGGGGCAATTGGAAGGCGCTCATACAGTCATCTCCACTGTTGGAATCACCCGACAGAAAGACGGCCTCACCTACATGGATGTCGATTATGCTGCCAATGTAAATCTACTCAGAGAAGCTGTAAAAGCGGGTGTGAAGAAATTCGTTTATGTCTCTGTTCTAAACGGTCAATTTCATCGGGATCTCAAAATTCTAAGGGCCAAGGAGAAGTTTGTAGACGCGCTCAAAGCTTCAGGAATAGAGTACATAATTATTCGCCCGAATGGATTCTTTTCAGATATGGGCGACTTTTTGGAAATGGCCAAAGGCGGGAGAGTTTACCTCTTCGGAGATGGCAATAGGAAAGTCAATCCAATTCACGGATCAGATTTGGCCAATGTCATTATCGATGAACTCTACCAATCAAATACCGAGATAGAGGTAGGTGGCCCCGATATTTTGACTCACAACGAAATCGCTGAATTGGCCTTGACCCTTTTCGCAAAACGAAAGCGAGTTACTCACTTTCCCAATTGGCTGAGGAATGCTGTAATCTGGCTACTCCGAAAGCTATCCTCCGAGAAATTTTATGGACCATATGAGTTCTTTCTCACCATGATGTCTGATGATCAAGTGGCACCTCGTTACGGAGTAAGGCGGCTGCGTGCCCATTTCATCGAAGAAGCCGATCGAATTATGAAGTCCTGATTTTCACTTTCGAGTCTGGAAATGAAAATCGGGTCGTGCAGCTTCTGACATCGCCGCACTTTTGCCTCGATAAATAAAACGACTGAATAACAACTTTTAATACAAACTAAAATGAAAAGCGTAATTATCATTATCGTCATAGCCCTTTGCAGCTTTAAGGTAATAGCTCAAAGCGAATACGGTCCTAAACCCGAAAATGAAGTAAAGCACAAATACAGGATAAGCATACCGGGGATTATTTTACCACAATTGGTCATGGATCCTTGGGACGATAGACAGCATACCCAGCACATTGAGCTTCATATAAAGCGGAACCTGGACAATAAGAACATTGTGGGGGTAAAGCTGGCTACCTGGCGCTTATTTCAACCAATGGGGATTCAATTCTCCGATGGACTTCTAGACAAACTAGATACTGAAGAAGAGTTTTATCCAGGTCATGTGAGAGAGTCGGGAATTGGAATATCATACCAACGAATGATTTGGAAAGGGCTCTTTGCCACGGTAGAAGTACTGCCGCAATTTCAACGATACGAAGACCTCGATGGCAACAAGGTAGGTGATGGATTCAAGCTCTACAACTCATATCACTTGGGTTATCATTTTGCCTTTGGTGGCCAAAAGCAATTTTTCCTTGAGCCACAGCTTCACGTGAATCAATGGATGTTTGAAAGCGAAGCACCCGAGGGCTTCAAGGAGCTCGATGACAAATGGGACGACTACTTTCTTTTTGAGCCCAATATTTATATTGGAGTGAAGTTTTAAATTTGGGTGATACCTTGATTTAGATTCAAGATGAAAAAGGAATTTGCCATGCAATTGATCTTTGGGATTTTTGGACTTTTAGCCATTTACCACATCTTGATCATTACCCAAGTTATTCCATTCGATAAAGTGTGGGCAGGACGCTTAAAATCAGTAGCAGAGATGAGGTCTTTTGAGACCTTTTCTCTTTTCGTTTTGGTTTTCATGTTTACCACCTTTGCTGTAAAGTATCGACAGGTGAAAAAAGGTATCGAGAATCGATGGATCAATGGATTGATCTGGATATTTGCGGCCTTTTACGCTCTCAATACTTTTGGAAACCTATTCTCAAAAAACATCCTCGAACTCATCTTCGGCACCTTAGTGACCTTGGTTTTGGCCGTTTTGTGTGTGGTGGTGGCAAGGAAGAAGTGAGTGGTTTGAGTTGAGGTGCTATATTTGAGCTTCCTTGATGAATTACGTCTCCGTCCACCTATACCGCAAAATGCTCGACTGTGCCATTGCAGAAGGAATTCCCAGAGAGGATTTTAAGGACTTGCCGACACCTATTGATGCCATTGATCAAATTCAAGCGATTCCTGCCGATGAGTTTTTTGCCTTCCATGAACTCATGGATCAAAAGCTTGGGCCTGGTTTTTCGGTGAGAGTGGGTCAGCAGATGAAAATTGACGATTACGGAGTATTGGGACTATCCTGGCGCACCTGCTCATGGGTAGGTGAGATTTTTGAGCGAAGTAAGCGGTATTTCAATTTGCTCTCAAACACATTTTTCTGGAGGATAGAGGAAATAGGCGGAATATCTCGAGTACATTTGGATAGAGAACTCTACAGGCCTGGAGAAGGCCTGTCCACAGAGGCGAGCCTTTCAGCAACGGTCGTGGTAATGCAACAGACCTCAGAGAAAGACATACGACCCGTTGAGGTCTCCTTCAGGCACAAGGCGCCTGCCAATTTGGATAGTCACAATGAGGCATTTCAGTGCAAACTACTCTTTGAAAAGGATCAGTATTACATTGCATACAAAACGGAAGACCTGAAGCTGCGAACGGCAAGAGCAGATGAACAAATCAATCATTATCTCCTTCAGCGAATTGATGAGGAGACGAATAGCATTACCATCAGTTCAAGTAAAATCATCCCAAAGATTGAAGAGCTTATTCGTCAAGCGCTACCGAGTGGTATTCCGAGCATGGATTTCCTCTGTGAACACTTGAGCATGAGCAGGCGAACGCTTACCCGTCGCCTCAGTGATAACGGCGTTACCTTTCGCGACTTAATTCGGAATACCCAAGAATCAATCGCCAAAGAATTACTTGCCAAGCCAGAATTCAATATCGGTTATATCGCTTTCGAAACTGGATTCTCTGAGCAAAGTGCTTTCAACCGTGCGTTCAAACGCTGGACTGGAAAATCACCGCTAGAATTCCGAAAAAGTAGCTAAATAGACCGTTTTGGCCCAAAGTGTCAAAGAGTTGGCATCTTCGGTCAAGTTTGGCCACTTCTCAAACGTGACTTTTGCTTCGTAATCAAAAAACGAAGTGAAATGTACAAGTCCCTTACCGTTCTACTCTTGATTGTTTCCTTGATGACCATCACTTGGATGGTGTCCATTAGTAGTTCGGCAGCAGTTTCGAAAACATCAGTGCCGTATTCTGACCCACTTAAGAACCGTGCATACAACATCTTGGACAGCAAGTGCAACGTTTGCCATCGCAAGCAGAATCCTTTTATGGTCTTCAACCTGAAAAACATGGACAAACGCGCCAAGAAGATTAACAAAAATGTCTTTGAGCTTCAGCGCATGCCTAAAGGTGATGAGATCAAACTCACTGCCGAAGAAAGGGAAACCCTCAAAAATTGGATTCAATCCTTAAATCTTAAATAATCATGGAAATCTCAATCAAATCATTCGTCCTATTCGGAGCTGTTGTGCTCACGGGACTATCGGCAGGCTTCTTTTATGCCTGGCAGGTATCCGTCATCCAAGGAACCCTTTTGGTAAAAGACTCGGTTTATCTCGAAACCATGCAATCAATCAACAGAGCCATCCTCAATCCTTGGTTCTTCGCGGTCTTTTTCGGTAGCCTCATCTTCTTGAGCATCGGAAGCATTTATCAGTTCAACACCAATAAGTGGGTGTTTGGATTGATCTTGTCTGCTTCAATACTCTACTTGATCGGTACTTTCGGAATAACCGCGGCTGGCAATGTGCCTTTGAACGACGAGTTGGATGCACTCAATCTTTCTGAAATCACATCAAACAAGATGGCGGAATTCAGATCCTACTACGAAACGAAATGGAACCGCCTTCACCTGCAGCGAACGGTATTCTCGGTTCTGTCTTTCGTTCTCGCAGTCCTTGCTCTTTTTATAGAATTCAAAAAGTAAAATCAATAATCTATAAACAAATAATTATGGCATTTTTCAGCTACCTGGATGAAAATTCAGACATCACAGACATCACATTTAACGACCGAAAAAGACTAGGTCCTCTAGACAAAGCTTCCGAAGAAATCATGCGAGGGTCTTCAGAATTTACAGAACCTGAGAGGGAAGTAATGGCCGCATATGTTTCAGGACTTAACGCTTGCTCGTTTTGCCTCGGCTCTCACACAGCTGTCGCGGCGCAGTTTGGTGTGGAAGACGGAGTAATTGAAGCGCTGATTGAAGACATTGAGACAGCACCTATTCCACGAAAGCTCAAACCCATCTTTCATTATCTGAGAAAACTAACCCTCGAACCTGCTAAAATTTGGGAAGGCGATGTAGATCTGGTAAAGGATGCAGGCTGGAGCGAAGAGGCCTTGCATCAAGCCATCTTAATTGGTTGTCTATTCAATTTTTACAACCGCCTTCTAGATGGGCATGGAGTAAAGGGTAACAAGAACATCTACCAATTTGCGGGTAAGCACCTACATAAGAATGGCTATTCCGTGCCTTGGTTTATTGGCTCCATCAAAGGTTTTGTGAAAAGAAGCAAGATGAAAAAGCTCGAAGAGCTAGAAATGGAATCATAATCACATCGAGTCATTAAAACGAAGAAAAATCAATATAAAAAAGGTCATAGGAATCGGTACTGTCATCTGGATAATCGGAGTTAGTCTATTCACCCTTTCCTTCTACATTCCTGTCTTGGAAGATCCTGAACAGCAAGCAAACGCTGTGCTATTTATCTCTGTGCCTTTATTGGTATGGTTCGGGGGCAAGCATTACTTCAAAACTGGATTAAACACTCAAGGATATCTTGTAGGTCTCGGTTTTTTCTTGACATCGATGACTTTAGATGCCTTGATCACAGTCCCTGTCCTCATCATTCCAAGCGGAGGGTCTTATTATCAGTTTTTTGCTGATATCGGATTCTGGCTTATCGGACTTGAGTTTCTGATTGTCACTATGCTTTGCAAGAGAGTTCAAGTAATATCAAAGAATAATACTAACACAAATTATAAAACACAAACATCATGAAAAATAACATCGCAGTAATCGGAGGAAACGGAAAAACAGGACGCCGTGTGGTGCAAAATCTCGAAAACCTGAATCAAAATGTATTCGTTCCATCCAGAAAGGGAAGTATCAAGTTTGATTGGGAAGATCGTTCTACTTATGCAACTGCTCTGGCAGGAATGGACCGAGCTTACATCGTGTATTATCCCGATTTGGCCGTTCCCGGAGCGAAAGAAGACATCAAAGCATTTACAGACGCCGCTCTTGAAGCTGGTTTGGAAAAGGTAGTTCTCCTATCGGGAAAAGGGGAGATCGAAGCAGAGCGTTGCGAAGAAATTGTCGCTCAATCAGGATTGAATTACACGTTGGTTCGCGCTTCTTGGTTTAACCAAAATTTCACGGAGAGCTTTTTGCTCGATCCCTTGTTGGCAGGACATGTTGCCTTGCCCATGCCAGAAGCGGAAATTCCCTTTGTAGATGCTCAAGACATTGCGGATGTAGTGACTAAAGTACTTCTGGATGATTCTTACAACGGAAAGAGGTTTGAGGTTACAGGCCCTCGAAAGCTACGCTTCAGAGAGGTAGTGGAAGAAATAGCCAAGGCAACGGGGAGAGTAATTAATTACGAACCGATCTCAAAAGAAGCATACAAGGAAGGAATGAAGAACGCAGGTTTGCCTGATGGCTTTGTTTGGCTTTTCGGGTACCTATTTCAAGAAGTACTTGGAAATGCAGAGAACCAAACGATTTCTGCTGACATCGAGAGTGTGCTTGGCAGAGAAGCCCGTGACTTCAGAGATTTTGCCGAAGAGATGGCTCAGTCAGGAATTTGGAATCAAGAAGTAGCTCAATCGATGTGACTTCTTCACCATGTAGTTGATCAAAAGGCCAATCAGTGAGATTGGCCTTTTTATTTTCTCAGGGAGAATAGAAGGAGGGAATAATTGCCAACCCTTCGGGAATTCATGCCGAGTCTTCGCCACTATTCTTGCCGCACCTTTGACCTGTCAACAAACAAAAAACACATTTAAAAAAAAGACAACATGAAAAAGTACATCACATTTACACTCGCATTTGTCGCACTGATTTTCACCTCTCAAGCATTTGCCCAAAAGGCAGAAACGGTAAAGCTAACCCAAGTAGAAGGTGCCTTTGAAGAAACGGAACTTATGCTGGAAGCAGGCACTTACGTTTTTGAAGTCGCCAATGATGGGGTAGATCACGAAGTAGGTTTCGTTATCGTACCGAAAGGAAAAACAGAAATGAGCGATCACATTAAGGAGGCGTATGTTCAAAAGATGATTGCCGATGGACAGACTTCTACTTCAAAAGAAGTAACCCTCGCAGCAGGAGAGTACGAATACTTTTGCCCAATGAACCCAACGCCGCACTACACCTTAGTAGTAAAGTGAGAATAGAAATGATTGGTCAAGTAAATTTAATACTGAAGGCTCTTCTGTAAACTCAGGAGGGCTTTTTTTTATCCGTCTATTCTGAGGCAGGATGCATTCGTTCAATTATTTTTTCAGGTACTTACGCACTTTTTCAATACCCGACCCTTTCCATCTTTTTACCACATTTCCCTGCGGGTCGATGAGCAGATAGGTGGGGTAGACGTCTACCTCAAATTTCTTGAATACTGCTCGGCTATCATCGCGAAGGCTTGTCCAGGTGATCTTGTCTTTTTGTGTTTTCCCGATAGTCAGCCATGCCTCCAATTTCGGGTCATCCCAAATCGAAAGAATCTCCAATTCACTTTCAAAATCGCTTTGAAGTCGAACCAGTTGATCGATGTCTACCAAGCAAGGACGGCAGCCGCTCGACGAAAAATCGATTAGCAGATACTTGTTTTCGGGTCTTTTGTATTCCATCTTTTCACCCTTTTTATCAGAAGCCGTGAGGGATTGAAAGGTGCCGTTTTCCGGGTCGAAACCGACTTTCTCCAATTCCGTGAGATAGAGTTGAATTTCTTCTGCTGCCCAAAAGCTTTGGTCCTCTGAAGCCAAGCGATTGAGCACTTCTTGAAGATCTTCCGTTTTTTGGAATTTGATGGAATTCCTTAAATACACCAGCAATTGAGGCGAAGGATTAGCTAGATTTTCCCCCTTGAAAAAGCCTTTCCATTCTTCTTCAGGGCTTGTCGAGAGTATACGGCCTGATGTGGCAGGCGAAACGGTGAATCTATTTTCTTCAACCGAACCTTCAATGGTGAGAGATTCCCCTGTAAGCCAAATGGTCTTCAGTGTCGTGATCTTGCCCTTGTTGATGGAGTTTATTTCAATGATTGTCGGAAGGTTTTCAACTTCCAAAAGCAATGTACCATTTTCAGGCACTTGGTGCGAAAGACCTCCTTCGCTCAAGAAAATCGGCAATGCTCCGCTGAGGCTAGTTGCGTCGATGGATACTTCTACACTCAGGAGATTAGTGGTAACACAGAGGAGGGATAAAAGAGTCAAGGACTTCAGAGACATTATTTCTGTTTTTACAAGTTCACAAAAGCTAAGATAGCTCAGAATATTTACGCATGGTCATCCTGAATGTCATACAACTTGAAATGAATCTGATTCTCTTCCGTTTTAAGATCATTACCTTCTCTTTGATGATATTTGTTCACATTCTAATGGCTCTTCTGTTGACGGTGATCACTCAAATCGGAGGATTGCTGTATCTGATGATTGTCTTGGTATTTCGAAAGACAAAATGGGGGAAACGTCTTTTGGTTTTTATTGGACTTTATGCCCTCGCCACTTTTGTCATTGTACCCATTCTTGCGCCACATTTCGGGCGCGAAAAGGTCAAGGTCGAGGTGGTAAATGCAGGATATATTTTGGCCAATCGAAATTACGTCACTGCCGAAATGAACAAGACCCTCGAGTCAATTGAGCAAAACCTCAAATCGCAATACCCTGAATTGAAACTCGTAGTGCTCGACGCTAACTTCCCCTTCCTGGATGGCTTTCCGCTATTGCCTCACTTGAGTCATGACGATGGAAAGAAAGTCGATTTGGCATTCGTTTATGAAGAGCCTAATGGCCAATTGACCAATCAGAAAGTATCCCGATCGGGATATGGAGTTTTCGTATCCCCTGAAGAAGGCGAGCTGAATCAAGCTGATCTCTGCACTAGAAAGGGCTCGTGGCAATATGGGATAACCGAGTACTTCAGCTTTGGGGAAATCCATTCGAATTTGATTTTTTCAGAAGTTGCCAATCGAAAACTCTTGGAGGCGATCATAGCTGAGGACAGAATCGGGAAGGTTTTTGTGGAGCCTCATTTGAAAGAACGACTAGGGGTAGTCAGCGATAAAATCCGTTTTCAAGGATGCCATTCCGTAAGGCACGATGATCATTTTCACATTGAGTTAAGGTGAAATTAACCAGTCGATAGGTCTTGAAGCTCTTCGATTATTAAACTCATCCAGGCTCACTCATTATAGTACTCCTCAAAATCTTCAATAATGAGATTCTTGGATTTTTCAGGGTCACTATCATCTGCCTCACCAATGTAGAGTGTGCTATAAATCAGCCTGTCATTCTTTCCCAATACACAAGAAGCAAGTTCCTTTGATTCACTGTATTGAGAAGTATAAGCCAGATGATAGATTTCTAATTCCTGATCTTTGTATGTGTAGTTGAAGTTTTGAATTGATTCGACTTCACAGCTGCCGTATTCTTCGTAGTAGAAATCATTTTTAATATGTAGTCTACAGAATTCTTCCTTCGGAATAAGAGAGTAAAACCTTTTGGGTCCTAACAAATCCAGTACTTCGAGAAGTATGGATAATTTATCTTCATCTGACTTCAAATTGGATAATTCGCTTGCTTTAGGGTCAGCTCCCATTCCTATTTCGATTAGGTAAGCCAATACCTCCGCTTGTTCATTCTTCGTTTTGTTCAAAGATTTAACAATGCCGCTCATGTCCTTAAATGAAACACCGGCATATGAGGCCAACTCTACCAAACTAACGTAAGTATAGACGGGGATATAATAGTCCGCTTTTGGGTTGATCGTATCAAGCATCTGCCTTAAAGCACTTGTGAAAACACCTCCGTATGGTGCCAGTAAGCTTTGATCTTCGTGATTCTTTTCAAAATAGGATTCCAAAATACTGACAGAATATGAGTCGTCTTTGCTCGTTTCGATCAGTTCAATGAGAGCCGCATAATCAGTTTTTACCAGTTCCTTTTTAGTGTAAAAACCTGCGAAGTCATTGTACGTGTATTTACCTTTTTTCTTTTTGAATAGCTCGCTAAACAGGTTCAAAGATTCTTCCGATTCAATTTCTGAAAATGCTCCAAGTACGTAAGACTCGAGTTTAACGTTCTTCTCGAAAATTTCTTTCAGAGGAGCTAGACTAGTGTCTGATGTATGATCGTATAAATTGGTCAAGAGGCCTAGATAACTCCACTCATTATCAAAGAGTGTCGGAGTTGAGTCACGCAAACTTTTAAGAATATCCTTTGCTCTTTCTTCTGAAAAGTGATAATCAGTAGACGATGAAAGCGCAGATTCATAAGTAGCAGTATCTGCAGAGTAGAGCCTCGATTTGATCAGGTCTTCTTTAGTGCTGAAAATATCAAACGAGCTCTCTGGATTTTCTTTTATAATTTTGAATGAAGTAAAAACAGAATCAGTGTAGTGAATGTCTATGTCCTTTGCTGTATTGTAGCTGATCTCGAAGAGCATATTATTCTTCCAAGTCAGGTACACGTGTGAGGTGAGATTACCGTTTTTTTCTTCGTAAGCGTAGGTGTATCCATCTCTGTATTTTTCCAGCGGAGATATCAGATTTGAATATGCCGTGTCTATGAAAAACTCTTGAATTAAGGAGTCTTCGTTTTCAAAGTATGCAAGGTCATTGAACGTATAAACAATAATATCTGCAGATACTCCCGACTCTACGTCCAGTATGCTTTGATATATAGATGAATCGACACAACTGTAGTATGCGTAGAACTCATTGAACTCACTTATGTCGCCGGAACCTAAGATTTCGTAGTATTCATTAGTCAGTAATACCATTTCAGGTTTTTTCCAAGGAGTTACTTCCCAGTTCTTTAAAAAACTCTTCTGGTTCTCGTCGAGTTCGCCTGTTGTTTGAAGTACGATATTGTTCATCAAGCTCCCTCTAACAAAACTTACCACATGTATGCTACCTGTATCTGCAATATTGAGTACTTCATAAAGGTACATTTGATCGTTGTTTTGCAGTGTATCTTTCGAAATTGATACTCCACCTGTTGCTTCTAGAAGAATGTCTAGCATGTTGCTGTGAGTGAAGTCCATAGTTTGCGGTTGATATCCAACCGGATAATAATATTGATTTACGGATATTGAGTAATTATCCACACGGTCAACTGCTGTAATTACAGAGTTGCGCATATATTCAAATGAACCTTGCTCTAAAGGAATCGGATAGTTCAACATCTCAACTCTTGGATTGGGAAGTTGAATCTTCAGTTTCAGTTGTTCAATCTCACTCATTTCTTTGTTCCAAGAAAGTGTGGAAAGTTGATCGATGGGAAAAAATCTTATGCTCTGTAAGAAATCTGACTTCTTTGCTTTGAAGTCTTCACTGGAATTGACCATTTCCATAAAAATGTAAGCAAAACCATTCGTGGTGAACAGCCACATAATAGCGTCAAAACCTGCCGGTGAAGACAAGTCTATTTGTCTTCCTTTCACGTTTTGGTGTTCGATATCCTGAATTTCCTTTATTTCAAACTTATTCTGTGCTCTGTAGTTATCAACGATTAAGTCAAGCTGTTTTTCGGGAGAAGAGAAAATATCTCCTTGTTCCATGACCATGGCAAACTGTCCCATCCCTGTTTGTCTATCCTGCCATAAATCCATCTTCATATTGCTGTTGGGGATTTCAATTTCCTCAGTAGATCCTTTCATTTTTGCTGTAAATCCTTGAAGTAATCGCTCAATTTTTCCGGCAGGGAGTTTCTCGTACTTCTTCATGAGCCTTTTGCCTTCTCCCGTAAAATCTGCTCTGACTACTTCTACCGTGTAGCCCTTTTCACGCAACATTTCGATCAATCCATACTCTCCGGGGAGGTGACTTGCGCCAACAGCGCAGAATACGCTGCCTTTTTTCATAAGAGAGTCAAGTCCTTGCGCCATTTTAGTGTTTCTGTCTTTCATGGCAAAAGTGCTCATGGCTCTTGAATTCTCTTCCATATTGAACTCGGGTAGTTTTCCGTCACGGTAATTCTCTATTCGCAGATTAGCTTTGGAAATGAAGCTATTGTCTTGCATCTTGTCATACGTTTCAAAAATGGAGTCCATATTGGTTAAAAGCCTCATTTTAAAGAATTCCTTCTCAAAGGAATTCGAAAATTCTTGTCCGGATCTTATCCCGTCAAATGGCTTCTCTAATCCAACCACTTGCTTATTCATTCTGAGAGCACATTCTTCGAGGTATTCATCCAGTATCAATAGAGATGACTTGTCATCTTTTTTTTGGGACTCCCTTAAAAGCTGGTTTATTAGGAGAGGGTTCGCATTATCGACTTTGTCCAAATCGAGTTTTGTACGCTTTCTGAAGGCTTCTCTGATCTGAGTATATTCTTCTTCGTCAAATTGATCCTTAAACGCTGAGTTTTGTGTTTTTGAGAATCGTTTTTGCATGGCAGCTTCGAAGACATCGCTTCTGGACAATTCTTTAGCAAGTATTTCTGCAGAATCAAATGCAAGGAGCACAGAGTCACTGAAGTTGTAGACGCGCTCATCCGAGACGTGCATGGTCCCGAAAAGAAAAGAAGTCTTATCAAGTTCTTTTCCATCTATTCTCCAAAGCAATTCGTAATCACTCTGAGCGCAGGATAATAGACTTGTAAGGGTGAATACGGCGGCTACAATATATTTCATAGTACTTTTTTAGAAAACCGAAATATAGGACCAATTTATTATTGGATCATAAAGAGAATGTAATGCAGAATTATGAAACGGACGGACATCAAATTTAAATACACACATCCTTACCAAAGACCAATAATTTTTCAGTTATCTCCATTTAAGCCGGTTTTTATTTCAGCACCAATCGCCCGTTTTAATTGAGGATTTCAAGAAAGGCACACTTTACTTCACCAATCCCTCTCTTAAGGCTACGGCCACCGCGCCAGCGCTAGATTGCACCTTCAGCTTTCCATAAATCTTCGTGATGTGGCTATTTACCGTAGGGTAGGAGATGTGGCATTCCTCGGCGATCATCTTGTAGCTAAACCCTTTTACGAGAAGATTGAGAATCTCAGACTCTCGCTTGGTGAGATCAAAGTTGTTTCCCTTTTTTGAAGAGCCTTGTTTTTGGAACAGCTTGAGAACCTTAGCGGCAATAACAGGGGTCATCGGAGCGCCACCAACGAGTACCTCGCGAATTCCGTCGACTAGCTTCATGGGATTTGCCTGTTTTAAGATATACCCATCTGCACCTGCACAAATGGCTGCAAAGATTTTATCATCATCTTCAAAAACGGTTTGCATGAGTATTTTCAGATCTGGATGAACCTTTCGAATTTCAAGTACTCCTTCTATTCCGTTTACATGTGGCATATCAATATCCATCAGCACCACATCCGGATTAGATGATTCAATATCGGCAAGTACATTTCTGCAATCGTTGTAAAGGCCTACGCAATTTAAATCATCGATGGTCTCGAGCAGAAGAAAAAGTCCTTCACGCCGCTCAAGATTGTCATCAAATATGGCTACACGTGTTTTCACAGTTTAAAATTCGCATTGTTTTGCGATCATTCCTATCGTTGAAACTAATGATTTGTGGGAACTTTTAAGTTTACCACTGTTCCAGTCTGAAGGTCGGAGGAAACTTCCAATTGACCTTTGATTCGCTCTGCTCTTCTTTTCATTCCTGCAAGTCCGTTTCCGCCTGATGAACGTCTGGGAGGATTTGCAAGGTCAAATCCTTTTCCGTCATCACTTATGGTAAGGATCAGTTTACCCGTTTTCACTACAAGTCGAATCTGCATTTCAGTAGCTTCGGAATACTTGGCAGCATTGTTTACCGCCTCTTTAAAAATTAGGTAGATCTCTTTTCTCTTGTCCATTCCAAGCTTTACCCTTTCTACAGCAGACTGAGAGTTAAAGTCAAGCTTTATACCTTTGGCTTCAGTCATTTCAGCAGCGAACGCGCGCATTCTATTTACGACTTGTTCCATGCTGTCATTGTCCGATTTGATGGTCCATACCATATCATTCATCTTCTCCATGATACTTGACACATTGGTAATAATTCTATCCAAGACAGGTTGGCTCTTAGGAGAAAGATCCTTCTCATTCGATTTCATCACCGCGCTGTAGAGAGAGATACTGCTCAGTGTTGAGCCGATCTCGTCGTGAAGGTCTTGGGCTATTTGGTTGCGCATTCGTTCTACTCGAAGGAGTTGGTTAAGACGGTAGCGGTAAAGGCTGTAGAATATACCGACTACAAATACTAAGATTAGGGCTCGGAACCACCAAGTGGCCCACCAAGGTGGGAGGACCTTAATTTTCAAGGTGCGAGCTATTTGGCTCCAGTTGCCCAGACTATTTCTACCCAGTACTTCGAATGTGTAATTTCCGGGGTCGAGATTGGTGTAAGTAGCTTCCCTAATATTCTTGGTCTCAATCCACTCATCATTCAAACCATTTAATCGATACTTATAGGATTGTTTGGACCAATCCCCAAAATCAATTAAACCAAAACCGACGGTTATCATACTCTGATCATAGTTCAGAACAATTTCTTCCGTTAATTCGAATGGTTTTTGCAAAGTGAATTTTTCACCTACGTTTTCTGCTAAATACCCAATAGGTTCGTTGAAAATCCGCAGCTCACCTAAAACGACACCCGAGTGTGTCGTATCTGATATGAAGTCTTTTGGACCGAGAGAAGTGGTGCCTTCAATGCCTCCGAAGAATAGTCTCCCTTGGTCATCTTTAGAATATTGAAAACGGTTGAACTCATTTCCGTTAAGTCCATCAAATTTGGTGAATGTTTTAAACTGATTTTCGCGAGGATTGAATTGAGCCAAGCCGTAGTTTGTACTGAGCCATAAATTGCCATAGTTGTCAGGGAGGATGCCATTAACAAAGTTGTTTACAAGCCCGTTCTTTATCCCGTAAGATTTGATAGAATCAGTTGAGTAGTCAAGAGAATGCAAACCTGAGCTTGTGGCAATCCATAGACGCTTTTCAGGCAGTTCAGGGTCTTTACAAATCGACAAGACATTGGCGCTACGTAAACCACTTTCTGTGTTGTAAATCTTCCACTCTTCGCTCGCAACGTTGTATACCATTAATCCTTGTCGGGTAGCGAACCAGATCCTATTCGGATATTCTGCCAAGTAGTCCTGGATAAAGCGTTCTTGATCAATTTGTTTGACCTCTGGAAAGGGAGTTACGCTTAAGACGCTCGTTTCTGATCCCGTCTTCACCAGTGAATACTTATCCCCATCTTTAGCAACTAAATAAATGCTGTCATTCTGCCAATGAATGGCATTCAATACGTAATTGTAATTCGTGAGGTTTGTTTTGAGGGAGTCGTAATTGTCGTCCTCATCGGGGTATAGTTTATATCTGTAAAGAGATTGGCCGACGTCAACGGTGTCGGAATAGAACCAGATGTAATTTTCATCATCCGTAAACGGGAAGAAAGACCTCGACAACTTACTTCGTTCTTTTGCCTTCGCCAGTCTTTTATTCTCGGGATTTTGCCAAGCCCTATAGACATTACTGGAATAATGGGCTCTCTTTTCAGGCATTTCTATTCTCAAACCCCAGCAAGGGTGTGTAGTTTTTATGGTATGTCTGGCAAAGCGTATATGGTTGACAGATAATTTGCCCAAGCCATGACCACCTGAGGTTAGCCATATATTACCCGTTTTATCTTCAAATCTAAAACTCATGTTTCTGCTATCAGAACTCAATCGATAGATCTGAGATGACTGAAGCGAATCCCATTTTTCCAAATGGCCTTCACCAAAATTCAGCCATAGATTGTTTTTATTATCAATGAATTTGGAAGCTTTATTCCAATTGGTAGCAGCTTGTGGAAATATCAGTTGAAGATTAGGGCTTCTGTTATTCCATTTAAAAATACCAGTACCCGAGACGTCAATATAAACCTCTCCCGGTTCAGCGTTTTCAAAAAATTTAATGGATTGATCGGCAGGGAAGATATCAGATAAATCAACTGTCTGATGAACTGTAGGTTCTAATCCATTATGTGGTTCGAAGACTGTCAATCTTTGGGCCGAATCAACGGAGAAAAACATACCATTTGAAGAAAAGTACCACGAATAGCTATTCTTTCCATTGGATCTTTTTAAGCACTTGAGAAAGTGATTAATTATTTCAGATCCATTCTCGAAGCTATTTTCAAATGGAATTCCAACGAATGGTAGTTCTTGCTCAGTGCTCAGGTTATTAACAACTACCACATACGATTTGTCGAGATGAAATCGAGAAGTTCCTACCAATAAACTATCCGTAGACCATAGTCTGCCAGGCTCTTGAATTCTCTTTCCGTCTTGATCAAAGATTTCAATGAAGCCTTCAATTGATGGATTGAAATAACATAGCCCATCGTTTTGTGTGGATACCCAAAGTCGTTTTTCCTTGTCTATGAATAGATCAACTATATAGTCACCTGGTAATGTAAACGGGGTTTGGTCATCATTCTTGAATTGTTTAAAAGAATTCCCGTCAAACCTGTTTAAACCTCCTTTGGTGCCGACCCATATATAACCCTTCTCATCCTGAATCACAGAAGTAACCAAACTTTGTGATAGCCCGTCTTCAATACCATAAATCTCAAAGGAGAGATTGAGAGTATCAAACAAGCCAGACTCGGTTTGGGCGGTAGTGACCTTAGATAAACAGATTAGGAAGAAAAGGAGACTAAATGCTCTGGACATGTGTGGAAATAACATCAACTCCGTAAAGTAATGACAATGCAATGAATCATAAAATCATTGGAATCAATGATTGATTAAATAGTTACTCAGCCTCACTTTTACCAAAAAATTAAATCCAACAAAATGAAGGCAATAGTAACCAATCGAATTTTTACCATAGTTGCAGTAGTGGTTTTTGCGTTTAGCGCTAAGGCTCAAACAAGTAATATTGGCCCAAACCAATACGCGTTCCAATTCACAGGCGATCCTGATTTCGGGCTATACTTTAATGCCGACGATAGCCGATATGAATTTTTGAATGGCTCAGCAACACCGATTTTCGGCTTTAGCGCTGGCTCTGGCCAAATGACGACTAACCTTCAGTTTAGTCCAAGTTCGGATTTGCTGATTGGCAATAATCGATATGCTTTCCGCGCGGCGAGCAATCCGAATTTTGGTCTTTTGTTTAGTTCTACCAGTACCGAATATCAATTCTTAAATAACTCCGCGGAGCCTATTTTTGCAATTAATGCCAATACAGGTCGGTATGCTTCCGATATACGATTTAATTCAGGCAAGGGCGTGTTAGTGGATCCTAATACCTACGCTTTACGATCTGCAGTAGTTCCTGATGCGGGTTTTTACTTTGGTGGTCCTGATTTTGAGATACGCGGTTTGACGGGCGCCCCGATGATGAGGATTAATACGTCTTCAGGGAACACGGTTATTGCGGGAAGCCTAAAACTGGGAGACGGTGGCTTGGAAGAAGAAGGTGCCATTCGCTATGTAAGCGGTGAATTTGAGGGCTATGACGGCTCGATTTGGAAAAATTTATCCCAAATCGGTAGCGGCTCAAGTCTTTGGAGTCAAAATGGAGCTGATGCTTTCTATACAGCGGGTAATGTTGGAATTGGGACATCTACACCTTTGGAGAAGTTAACACTAGAGAGCGGAGAAGGTGAAAATGCGGCTTTTGGTGTGTATAGAGGTACGAAACGAGTTGCTTTTATAGGGGATGGCTCTGGAGGAGGAGAAACTGGGACAATCTATCTAGGAAACAATGAAGGCATAACTACACACCGTTTTTTGGCTAATGGAGGAGCAAACTATATCAATGCCGGTAATCTCGGGATAGGTACCACTTCTCCTTCTGCACCCTTAGATATTGAAAGTGAAAATGGGAATATGCTGGAAGTCAGAAACCCTACAGGGGGCACCAGTTATCAGGATTTTTACTCCGGGACAAATGGCCAGCTGACTGTTGGTCTAGTCGGAGGTGGAAACGGCGAACAAGTTGGACAAGCCATTTTTTGGAATCGGAAAAATGCGCGCTTGAATTTTGGCACCAACAATCAAGCGCGTATGACTATAAGGAATAATGGTAATGTGGGAATAGGCACTGAGACACCAAATGCCAAGTTTCACGTAATTGGTGATGCGTACATAGATGGTAAGGTCTGGGGACGAGAAGTAGAGGTAACCCTGGCTTCCTTTCCTGATTACGTTTTCAAGGCAGATTACGACTTGATGAGTCTTTCTGAAGTGGATGCCTTTATCCAAGAAAACGGTCACCTACCCAATATGCCTACCGAAGCAGAAGTAGTGGAAAACGGCCTGAACCTGGGAGAGATGAATGTGAAGCTAGTAGAGAAAGTAGAAGAGCTAACCCTTCACTTGATTGAGAAGGAGAAGCAGTACGAAGCATTGCAGTCGCGATTGGAGATGCTCGAAAAAGCTATTCTAAACCAAGACTAATCATGATTGATAAGGAAAACCTTTCCTATCATTTTATTCACTAAAACATTTCAATCATGAAAAATAGAATAGTACATAGTTGGCCAATACTGGTGATGGCACTATTGGTTTCCTTATTCCCTCACTTGGCGGAAGCCCAAGAGGGGTGTAGAACTCAATTTCGAAATCAAGCAGAAACAGCTGCCTATGCAGAACGGCATAAAAACTTCCTGCAGAATAGGGACGAAGCTAAAAGTTCCATTTCAGAAACGAAATTCATCCCGGTTCATTGGCATTTTGCTGATGGGATAGCTTGGTCACCTCCATATAGCGAGGCAAGAGCTGCATTAGCAAGGGCCAATAATGCATTTTCGGAAACGAATATTCGATTTTATGAATGTGGTACCAGCGTTATCGGTGCTAATTGGTACTCATTTGAATCCGAATCCGAAGAGGGTGCAATGATTAATACGCATAACATCGCGGGAGTTCTTAATGTTTATGTCGTTAATGAAATCGAAGACGGGGGTTGTGGATATGCAAACTTTCCAGGTACCGATCCTCCTAATAGCAATAACGGAAATAATTTTGTGGTGATGGATATTGATTGCATGGACGAAGACGGAGACACAACTCTAGAACATGAGTTTGGACATATTTTTGACCTGGCACATACCCATGAAACAGCATGGGGCCAAGAGTTGGTCACTAGAACCGGGCCTACGGCCAACTGCACTTCAACAGGTGATCGATTTTGTGACACACCTGCAGATCCTAATATAAGTGGCGATGTATCATCAAGCTGTGTTTACACAGGAGGTGGTGCAGATGCCAATGGAGATAGCTATGTTCCTTCTACTTCAAACATAATGTCCTACAGCAGGAAAGAGTGCCGAACCGATTTTACTCCTTCACAAATCGCGAAAATGAACTATTCTGTTTCTCCTAATGGTGACCCTGATCGCAACAGCTTAACCTGTGCAAGTTGCTCTACAATTGATTTAGATGCTCTTTTGCCACTTAACTTTCCAATTGTCGGATTCATCGTTTCATCTTATTTATTGGATGGGGAAATATTCAGCAATGTGAATATAACTGAATCTAATTCGACAGGAGATAATTTGGTTTTGGTATCCACAGAGAGGGTAGTCCTTACGCCTGGTTTCTCTTTTAGTTCCGTGAATAACCCATCAATGAATTTTTATGCCGTAGTTGATGAATGCGGTGGTGGAGGAGCAGCTTTGACAGATCAAGGAACTGATACCGATGATAATTCATTTCTAGCAAATCATCATGCGTTTAATACAGAATTCAATAAGGTCTATCCTAATCCAACATCAGGTTTGGCATTTATGGAAGTCAGTGTTTTCAAAGAAACTGTGATTACCATTCGTGTTATAGATGCCCTTGGACGACAAGTGATGGCTGAAGTGAGAGGTTTGTCAAAAGGTGAGAATACAGTTCAGCTCAACACTGAAACCTTGAATCAAGGCCTGTACCTAATCAACATTTCAGATGTGCACGGCTTGAACCAAACCCTCAAACTCCAGAAAATCGACTAAACATTCTTCTCAACAGAAGACGGGCTAACCAACCCCTTAAAGCCGGCAGAAATGCCGGCTTTTTTTACGTTCATTTTTAAAAAACACCAATAGCGAGAAATGCTTGATGCCCTGATACAAAATATGCCATTCCTTGGTTGTCAGCCCAAAAGCGCTATATTTAACACAACCAAATACTCGTTATGACCCCCTTAAATCTAACTACAGACCTTGGCCCGTCGCGCCGTACCCTAACTTTTCTTATCGTTCTTACTCAGAATTCCGCCTGAATTAGGGTCCTGCCTATTTGCAAGGCAAGATGAGAAATAGCTAAGCCAACAACCGCATAACCAAAATCTTTCAAATGAAAATTGATTCATCCAAGCATGAGCTAGTCGGAGATGAGGTCAAAGTCGACCTCACAAACAAGAACACCAGAGCATTTGATGCCGGGCTTCCCGACTCCATCGTGATTCACTACACGGCGGGCAGTTCAGCGTCAGGTTCGGCCTCCTGGCTAAAACGTCCTGAAGTCAAAGCCTCTGCGCATCTGGTGATCGGTAGGGATGGCTCTGTCTTTCAAATAGTACCCTTCAATATTCAGTCTTGGCACGCAGGAGTCAGCGCCTATGGCGGAAGGTCAGGTTACAACAAGTTCTCTATTGGAATCGAACTGGACAATGCGGGTTTCCTCACCAAAACGGGAAACGTTTACCGCGCTTCTTTCGGTCGAGCCTACACTGCCGATGAGGTGCTGAAAGCCAAACACCAAGATGAAAACAAGGAACGCTATTGGCACACTTATACCGAAGCACAATTGGATAAGTGTCGGGATATTTGCGAATTACTCATCGCTCAATACGGAATCAAGGAAATAGTCGGTCACGATGAAATTGCTCCGGGTAGGAAACAAGATCCCGGGCCTGCTTTCCCTATGAACCGCTTTCGCAACAATCTCCTCGAACTGGCCAACGCGCAAGTCATGGAAACCAGGCAAGATACGGAAGTACCTCATTTGGGAATACCCGGCAAGGTAGTGGCTTCATCGCTCAATATTCGCGCTCAAGGGAGTGGTGATGCAATAAAAATCGCCCAGCCACTTAAGAATGGCCAGAAAGTAAAAATTCAGGAAGAGAAGGATGGCTGGTATAAGGTAACAACGGAAATAGAAGGTTGGGTGAGCAAGGCTTTCATTCAAAGAGAAGACAATGACTAGTCTGATTCGCTTCTTTGTTATTCTGATTGTGGTATTCGCAGTGGTGCTCTTCGCCATGCGTCCCGACCTGCTAGAAGATGTATGGCTTTGGATCGTTGGCTTGATCGGACTTATTGTAAAACTATTTGAACGCGCTTGGAATTTTATTGAAGAAAAGATAAAACCCAAAAACGAACTTATCCCCGCAACTGTTGGTGCAGGGACGGTTCGCCCGCAGACTCCGAAGAGGCCGGCTGAATCCGCTCGTAGATCGAGTGACAACAGAACCATCGAGGATTTCCCAAAACCCAAGTTTCAAGGCATTACAATGGAGCTCAAACGCCTCCAAGATGATGGTGCCTCCACGCTTGGAGTGCTCTCTTTTGATGGTGAGTTCTATTGCTACACCTTGGAAGACACTTACCGAGAAGTCAAGCTCAAAGGCGAAACGCGCATCCCTGCAGGGGAATACATGTTAGATTTTAACGAGCAACTGACCAATATGACCAAGCGCTACCGCGAGAGTGAGTTTTTCAGCGAGTGGTTTACCTATCACTTACACTTGAAAAATGTGCCTGGCTTCGAGGGTGTGTATATCCACAATGGAGGGCATCACGCTCACACGGATGGTTGCATTCTAGTTTCAACCGATTATATCGAAAAGACTGAGAATGCCCCGGTGACCCTTACCAATTCACGAAATACTTTTAAGAATTTATACATCAAGCTCAAGCAGCACTTAGATGCAGGTGTCCGCGTCCGCATCGTTATTGAAAACGAACCGACCCGTCAAATGCCAAAACCAACGCTATCATGAACGACATTAAATTACAACAAGAAGTAAGAAGCGAAAAAAAGTCCATGAATCGACTTTTTATTTTCTGTATCGGGGTTGCAGTGGTTATTCTGATTGCCAGCCTCGTCTTTACGGGAATTCATATTATGGCGAAAGATGGTGGAACAATCTTTCACTTCTCGGCGATTTGTATCATGACCCTTTGGATCGCAATCATAATCGGCTATTACGCATGGGCCATCTACTTCTACAATATCAATTTGGGCTTGACCAATGAAGATTGGGCCGAAGCCCGTATACAGAAAAGTATAAACCCGAACTATCAAGAACGAGAAGAGAATCCCAATAAGGAGCATACCTTGGGTTTACCACCCGGAACCGTAAGGGGAACACTTACACTTACGCTTATGGTCGCAGCTCTCGCTCTTACCATTGCCTATATGGGTGAGGAGGACAGTCTTGAAAACAACCGGTTTTTCCTGGATAACTTTGATTTCTTTAAGCAAGCCTTTCTTATGATGATCGCCTTCTACTTTGGTAGCAAGTCATTGGAATACATTTCAAAAACGAGTAGAGAGAAGGAGATTGAAATCACCAAACAAACCAAATTTCAAGCCGAGGCAGCTGCATCTCCTGAGAATATAGATGTGAACGTGGAGAACATCGATACAGATACAGTGGAGTTTGACTCAGAGTTTGACGGGGAGATTCACCAATCTAAATCGGAATTTGATCAGGAGGATTCAGTTGGGTAGATTCAATGAAACGACTGATCCTCATATCGATTTCCATAGTTCTTCTGCTTGGTTGCAAAGAAGACAAGCGCTATTTGGCAGTAAGCAAAATAAAGAGCACTTGCGCCTTGGCCACTACTGAGACCATAATTGATAAGGTGGTGATTGGCTACAAAGACAAACGTACCTTCTTCAGGCTTTTTGCTTTGGGCGAGGCCACATACCTTGCCGAGACGGAAGCCACTATCAAAACAGGGGTGAGGCTCGAGGACATTATGCCTGAAGATGTTACCATAGAAGGAGATCGTATCGAACTCAGGCTACCGGCCATAGAAGTATTGAACTTCGATTATCCGTTTGAATCGGTGAGGGTAAACGAGGTGGCATCGCGAAATGCGCTCTTCAACAGCGTAACTGTAGAAGATGAAGAAACATTTTTACGCATGGCTGAATCAGATATCCGCAAACACCTCGAGTACACGGGTATTGTAAAACAAACCCAAGAGAATGTACGGAGTATGCTTATGGGTATTCTGACCCAACTGGGCTTTGAAGAAATTTATATCTCATTCAAAAGCGATGAACTGATTCAGCAGATTGTAATCCCTCAAGAACTCTTACCCGAAGAAGATGACTAAGATCTGGACATTCATCATATCGCTAATCGGGCAAATTATTTTGGCTGTAGTTCTGGTGGGACTGCTCGTCTTCTTCAATCCGGGAGATATTTTTTCTAAAACCAAGCACACGCTGAAAGATACGCCGATCTTGGTTCGATCCATGAAGCAAATCGGTCAGCTGATTACCGCAGAGTATTACGGCGAAACAGTGGCAGACAATTTCACCGTTATTGAGATGGACGATCTGGAGAAAGAGGAGGAGCTACTCAAAGTGCTGGAATCCAATGATAATTTTGCAGCGGAGATTGATGAAATGCGAAAGATCCAAGATGATCTGCCTCGGAACAAACGGAAGCTCGAAGAGCACTACTTGGCAAATTACTCTACTCTCGGTGATGGGGCGAATGACCTTGTATTGTTGCACTATTATTTAAACAGACACGATAAACCTGATCGTCAAAAGCTGCTCCAATACCTCGTTAAGACAAAAAAAGGACGCGATAAATCTGTTGGTGAACCCAAGTCAATTGAAAAACACCTCGAAAACTACTACGCTGAGTCAGCCACTCCGGGAAAGGTGAAGAAAAAGGAACTTCTAGTTATCGTTGGGCGTGGTTGGGTGAAAGCCGGTTACGACTTCGGTGAGTTCGATCCGAATAACTTCATCTATTCCGAGAGCCAAAAAAGAATCTACATCAGCGGTATGTCTCCTTTTATGGAGGTAACGATGAACCCTTGGTTCATTCCCGAGAAAGGAGTAGAGGGCTTTGAATTTATCATGATGGGAAAAGAGGCGGCGCATAATCGGAAAACCGTTTTAGAGACCAAGAAGAAGTGCAAGACCAACTTGATCAAGCAAGCAGAGGACCGCGAGATTCTTCAAAAAGCAAGAGAGAATGCACAGGAGAATCTCCGAGCTTTTATCTCTTTGATGATGGATGTGGAAATTGTCTCGGTCCAAATTCACGAAAGCTTGATCGATTCGTATCGCAATTTTTTTGCGGAAAATGATTCTTTAAGCCTCGATGAATTCAGAATCATCGAAATGGAATTTTTGAAGAATGGATTTAGAGATACCCTCAAGGGCAATAGCCTGAGAGAATATCGATCTTTTGAAAAATATTTGGACTGGATACATGACAGCACTGAGGTTCGCTATTCCAAGCAAGGTTTTGTTGATGAGATAGCGAGCGATGGACGACTTGACCTTTGGGAACTTGAGGAGCTGCACAACTTAACCGTCACGGCTTTCGATAGTGTGTGGTATGGTGCTTTAAAGCTAGAGCCCGTGCTGGTGAAAGGCAGTCATATCCATATTTTAAGGGCTCAGAATGACAATATGCTTTCTCTATCTGAATTGGAAGAAGAGATGAAAACAGACTTGGCTATGAAGATTCAAGGGGCTCAGTACATGGAGAATGATACCATTCAAACGGTAGTTGATTCCGTTCAGATTAGTCTGATAATCGACCAAAGTCTGCGCTTGACTGACTGAATTCAAATAACTCGCATACATACCGCTAGAATACATGCCAACCATCCACGACACCCCACCCGCCGAAGTGCAACTCGAATTAAACGAGCTCAGAAATGACCTCGACCTGAACTTACCGCGCAAAGAACTGGATCGAAATATCTTGATCGCAACATGGAATATTCGCGAGTTTGGCGGACTCACCGAAGAGTGGAATGGGGATGAACACACTCCTAAGAGAGATCTTCATTCGCTTCTGCTCATAGCTGAAATCATAAAGCGTTTTGATATTGTCGCCATTCAAGAAGTCACCGGAAAGCTAAAGGCCTTGAGGCATATGCTTAAAGTTATCGGGTCGCATTGGAGCTTTATCCTTACTGACGTCAGCAAAGGATCATCGGGAAATGATGAGCGCCTGGCTTACCTCTTCGATACCAGAAAAGTACAGTTGTCAGGACTGGCTTGTGAATTGGTTACACCAAACGAGGATGTAGAGGCAATCAGCGAGGGAGCTTTTAATCGCCAATTTTCTCGTACACCTTATGCCGTGAGTTTTAAATCGGGATCAAAGACCTTCATTCTCGTTACGGCTCATATTCTTTATGGTAAAGCCGCTGAGGACCGCGAGCCCGAACTTACTGCCATTGCCCAATGGCTCAAAGACTGGTCTGAAGACATCAATGCCTTTGATCAAAGCCTCATCCTTCTGGGAGATTTCAATATAGACAGGGCAGGGGATCCTCGTTACGAAGCATTCGTGTCTACGGGCCTCCATCTACCTGATGACTTGGCTGCGGTGAGGAGAATGATCTATGAGAAGAGTGCGAAGTATTACGATCAGCTCTCATGGTTTAAGGATGAGTCAGGAGAGGACAAGATCTCATTGACTTACGCCCGTGGTGGAGCTTATGACTTCACTCGTGTAGCCTTGAAGAGCAGGGACTACACCAATAACAGTCTCTCTTGGAGAATGTCGGATCATCTGCCGCTATGGGGCGAGTTTTTGATTTGAGAGAAAACACCAAGGCTTGATCTCGGAAGAATGTAGGTTGGGTCACATAACGATCAAATTCATAAAAAAAGCACCCGCCATCGGCGGGTGCTTTGTATTGATTGAGTGGTTATCGTAAAAAGAACTTACTCTTTAATCAATTTTATCGTTCCCATACCAAGATCAGTTCTGATCTCAGCAATGTAGAATCCTTTGTCCAAGTTTGACGCATCAATTTGAGTCATACTCGCGTTAGGGCTTTGAGATAGAACAACTTGTCCAAGAGCGTTGTAAACGCGCACTTCATTGATAGAAGACGCATCAGAAGAAATCATCCAAGCTTCTACAGAAGGGTTAGGGAAAGCTCTCAAGCCATTTGATACTAGATCATTAACGCCTGTTGGCTCTTTTGCAAAGTATACATTGTCAAAGAAGAGGGTTCCGATACCATCAAATTTGTACTGGAAAATATCATCCAAGTCGTAAGTGAAAGAACCTGTTGGTTGGTCTAAGAAGTGCTGTAGTGGAATATCAACACTTACCCATTCGCCTTGTACAATCTCTTCGTCTCCGCCTGCTCCGAAAGAGTAACGTGGTTCGTCAGGTGAGCCACCGGGAATCATAGAAGTTAGATCAATCAGGTAGAAATTAAAACCTGTCGAAGATGTTGCGTAATAGTCAAGGTGAACAAAGTCGTACTCATTAATATCTTCAGCAATCCATTGAGCACCGTAAAAGTTTAGGTTTTCAAGCTTGGCCGTTTGATTTCCATCACTTTCAATGTCAACCTCAGTCGCTACAATTCCAAAAACATTTAGATTGAACTCAGCAACCGTATTAACCAGGTAAGTATCACTGTAAACAGAAAGAACGAGGTCTTCATCGATTGTTGGATCCGGAGCTGAAACCATTGGGTCCGGAAGCGGTGGATCACCGGCACCAAAAGTGATGTTGTCAAACCAGACTGCGTGTCCTGTAGCTCTTGGTCCGTAACTTGGTAAAATTACGAGTTGAGAAAAAGGAGCTACACCTGAAGAGATAAGTCCACTCAAGTCAAATTCTAGTTCTACCCATTCATTGAATACATC
Source organism: Cryomorphaceae bacterium 1068 (assembly GCA_027214385.1). NCBI lineage: Bacteria > Pseudomonadati > Bacteroidota > Flavobacteriia > Flavobacteriales > Cryomorphaceae > Cryomorphaceae bacterium 1068. The sequence goes on from JAPVXR010000016.1 coordinate 49,214, forward strand.
GTTTTGTACAATGATGTCTCCGTCTGAACCAAATGTAGAGTTCACAAACTTCAACGCAACGGGGGCCGCGAAATCTTCTTGAAAAACCATCATTCTGGCTACACTATTGTTTTCGTCAAAAGTGAAAATGCCCATTTCCATTCCTGCAATGTCCGTTTCAGTTCCTGCTTGTCCCCAAGGAGCATCTGTGCCATATCCGATGTCTAATTTTGCAGCAGTAGCGGAAGTATTTACACCATCTGTGACAGGATTTGCTTCAATCGTCAAAGTTGGGTTATCAAAACCTTCAGGAGCTTCAAAAGTGGCCCAACCAAAGTCGGCACCGTTTCCTCCAGGTTCAAAATCGATAGGGTTGGTCTGTGCAAAAGCTGCACCTCCAATAAGTAGTGAAGAGAGTAGAATTACTTTTTTCATTGTCAAAAATTTATTTGTGTTTAGAGAACAATATAGGGACTCTTCCGCTAGTAAGGGCTACATCTTAATTACATCATTATTTGGCTGAATCCCCATAAATAGCGGAAAGTTATACTACATCAAATTAAAGATTCAATTGTGTATGGCATTTCCTGAATAAAATCCAGCTGGGACAAGCAGAATAACTAGATGATTCATTTTATAGATTCTGATGATAACCCAATTTATCTTGATCGATTCCATCATGGAGCCAAATAAACTACTTTAGCACAAACACAACTATGAAAGCAATCGTCTTTGATAAATATGGTTCTTTTGACAATCTCCGAATCGAAGAAAGAGAGAAGCCCGAACCCAAAGCCGACGAAGTCCGATTAAAAGTTTACGCGGCATCTGTCAATTCAGGTGATCTGCAATTAATCAGCGGCAATTTGAAAAATCGATTCCGTACGGGAATTTTTTCTCCCGGAAAAACTGTGCCTGGTATAGACGTTGCGGGAATGGTGGATGCTATGGGCCCTGAAGCAATTGGTTGTACATGGGGTCAGGAAGTTTACGCTGATCTATCAGCATACGGGTTTGGTGCTTTTGCTGAGTATGTGTGTGTACCCAAGTCGGCCATAGCTTTGAAACCAAGCAACTTGGATTACATAGAAGCTGCAGCTGTTCCGATGGCTGCTACAACTGCTTTTCAAGGACTTTTAGACTGGGGACAGATGCTTTCGTATAGATCAGCAATGATCATCGGTGCTGCCGGTGGTGTGGGACATTTTGCGGTTCAATTCGCTAAGAATTACAACCTTCAGGTTACTGCGGTAACACGAGAAAATAATATGGATTTTGTGAGAAATCTAGGTGCTGACTTTGTCATGACATATGATGATTTGGACCATTCCGATTCTGACGATCACTATGAGCTGATATTTGATACGGTTGCCAACGATTCTGCACATACCTACCGCCGCATGTTGACCCGAGATGGCAAGTACGTGGCCTGTGCGTTCAGCCCATCCGCCATTCTTCAGAGTCCTTTCGGAGGTATATTAAATAACCGTAAAGTAGTCACCTTCGACGCCATACCGGACATGGACGATCTCGCGACCATTCGTAAAATGATTGAAAAAGGAAATGTCACGCCTAGAATTGATCGGATTTACCCACTAGAAGAGACAGCCGATGCCCTCAAATATGTGGCAGCAGGAGATGCACAAGGAAAGGTGGTGATTAAAATTTCGGAATAATGAACATAAAGGATAATCCATTTGAGGGTTCAGAACTCACCACTATTCTCGTTGTCAGTGATATGGAAAAGTCGAAGGCCTTTTACCTCGATAAGCTGGGAGCATCCATATATCGGGAATATGGGGGTGATTCAATGGTTATGAGCTTTCTGAACTCATGGATTTTGATCGTAACAGGATCGGGTGAAACAGATGACAAGCCCGGCACTCAGTTTCGCGTACCTGCTGATCCAAATACATTTAGTCACTCCTTTACTATTCGAGTAAATGATTGTGAGGAGTCTTATAAGATTCTTAAATCCCGCGGCATTTCGTTCATAACTCCGCCGTATAAAAGAGGACCGGAAACGCGTTGCTTCTTCCGCGATCCCGATGGTCATCTTTTTGAGATTAGTGAATATCGATCTGCTTAAGTTCAATTTGCAATACCCTTGTTTGGTATCAAATTTGATTTCTACGCCTAAACCAGAATTCAATTCCGTGAAGAAACTCTTTTTACTTATCCTTCTTTTCATCACTGCAGATCTCTTTGGCCAATCTGTTCATACAGTCGAAGATCCTGATATCACTTTTTCCATTGAAGTACCTGAGAATTGGCGGGTAGAAGACGATGGATACACCGTTGCCCTAGTTCCTCCACAAGGTGGAAGAGAGTACCTTGACTTCACTTATTACGAAACCACCGAAACCGATCTGGAGAAAGCTTTTGAGTTCACCGTTTTGGCTTTCAATGGTCCTAAGACTTTTGATACGGAGATCATCGACCAAGGAAGCGATACGGTAAATGGAGTCCGGGCACGTTGGGCAATCTTAACCTTAACCACCGAAGGCGTTCCTTATCATAGATTGACCTATTTGCTCATCAAAGACGGACAATACTACATTTTCCAAGGCACGGCTTTGCCAGCCAATTTCGATTACTACCGCCCGATTTTTGAGAAAGTGATCAGATCGCTCGTGACAACTTCAAATTAGTGTTCATGCCCTCCTTCTCCTTTATCCATTTCCGCAAGTAGGAAATACGCCTGGTTCAAAACGATTTGAGTAGATTCGTCTATTGCCTTTAGCGGTTTGACTTCAGTCCAACCACTATCCGATACGCCTACCATCACTTCAATTGGAGTAAAGTGATACATCTTCTCTCGACCTTCCATTTCCTCTTCTACGGCGAATATGATATACGCCTCACCGTCTCGCACCACAGCCGATTCAGGTACTGCGAGCGAATTCTCAGCGGCTAGCAAGATTCGTCCTTTAACGTACATTCCCGGCAAGAGCACTTTTGGCTTGTCACCTAAAATCTCGGCGTGGACGCTCACTGCTTTTGAGTCTTGCTCGAAGGTGGTACCCACGGCGAAGATCACTGCAGGAAATTCCGTTTCGGGTGCTGACTCCGTGTGAAAGAGGACTTCCTGACCCTTTTCGATTTTGGCAATGTCCTTTTCGTAAACCAAAAGATCCACGTGGATATGGTGATTGTCGATGACTTCAAACAAGGTCGTCTCAGGAGCTACGTACTGGCCGATATTCACCCCAATGGCATTCACCGATCCGTCAATGGGAGAGGTGATGGAAACCGTTTCGGAGATGTCGCCATTCTTGATCGATTTTGGGTCTAAGTTGAGCTGCTTCAATTGCGACTCCAGCCCCTTTACGCGCCCTTTCATGGTGAGGTATTCCGATTTTACCTTTTGGAATTCCTTTCCGGAGCCCACTTCTTCTTGGTAAAGTTTCTCTTGTCGGGCATACTCCGCTGCCAAGTAGTCCAATTCGTTGCTGTGTTGGGTGTACTCCGTTTGAACACGGATCAAATCGGGATGGCTTATCGTGGCCAATGTCTGCCCCTTCTTTACCACTTCTCCCGGTATTACGGCGACCGATTGGATGTTCGCTCCGATAATCGCCGTAACCGATGCTTTGTTTTGTGGTGGCACCTGCAGGCGACCGTTCGTGCGCACAAAGGCGCTCATATTCCGCGGTTCCAGTTTGCCAAATTTCAAACCAAGCGATTCCACTTGGCTAGCGTTGAGTTCGGCCATTTCTTCGTGCCCTTCTTCCGAATGGTCGTGTCCTGTGTGGTCATGGGAATCGACCTGACTATGGGCAGCTTCCTCGTGAGCGGCGTGGTCGTGATCTTGCTCTTGGCAAGATGCGAATGCCATGGCTACTGTGAAAAGTAGTATGGTATAGTGGCTTTTCGACCTTTCTAAAAGGTGGATAATAGCTAGTGTGTTTTTCTTATTCATCTTATTTCGATGTGTAGTATTCTAGTTGAAACAATGCGTCGGCATAGTTGCCAAAGGCATCCCATGCGCCAATCTCTAAGCGGATGGCGTCCTTCGCGTTTTGCAAAAAGGCCACGTAATCAATGGCACCTTCGGCGTAGGCCAATGCCGCTCCTTGGAGTTGCTCCTGGGCCAGTGGCATAGCTTCGGTACGGTAGAACTCCCAGCTTTCTTTCCATTTAAAGTAGTTTTCTAAAGCCGATAGGTATTGGCTTTCAAGCTCCATCTCAGTTTGCAAAAGGTTTTGCTTGGCAATGGCTCTGCCAATCTTGGCCGATTGAATTTTCCCTTGCTGATTGAAAAAGAACAACGGCAGGGTAATGCCCGCCTGGTATTGCGAAAAACCCGATTGCCCTTGAATCTCTTGCACACCGTAGAGCAAATTGATCTTTGGCAAGAGCTGTGCATTGGCCATATCGATGGTTTGATCGGCTACCAAAAGACGCGACTCTGCCGATTGCATCAGCGGGTGGGTGCCAAGTGAATCTTGGAGTGCAGGGTCATTCACGCCGATTTCCCATTCCGCGGCAGCAGCGTAGATGGTATCACCAATGAACCAGCGGTTGAATCGTGCCAGCGCCACTTGCAGATCGCGATTTGATTGCTGCTTGCTTATGGTCATCTGCTTGGCTTGATTGGCTGCAGCCAAATAGGCCAGCTTCGAGGTGGCTTCTGTTTCGTAACGTACTTTAGCTGCTCTTTCAAATTTGACGAACAAGCTGTCCAAGCTTTCGTAAAGGTCGGATCGCTTTTGCGCAGCATAGAGCTGTGCGTAGGCTAGTTTCACCTGATAGGTCAATTGCTGTTCGGTGAGGTTGAGTTCGGCCTCTGCCAGCTCAATCTCGCGTTGCCGCAGTTTCGATTTGGATGGAATCCCAAACAGGTCGATGTTTTGCTGTTGAAATCCAATGATGGTAACGACACCCTCACCGTCTTGCATCTCTTCACCCGCGGTGAAAACACCCGTCTGTCCTAGATTGAGCGAGGTCTTTTTCAGAGCCTCTCTATTCTCGACTTGGAGCTGCGCTGCTTTGAGTTCCGGATATCCCGAAAGGGATTTCTCTACGGCGTTTTCAAATCCCAATGGAATGGGGTTCTCCACCGTTTGGGCGGAAGCCGAGAAGGTGATTCCCAAACATAAGACAGCCGTGGCCATGCCCGTCATCCCGATGGGCTTCGTTCTTTCTAGCCAGCGGTAGAGGATGGGCAGAACGAATAGCGTGAGTAGGGTAGCCGAGACCATTCCACCGATCACTACCGTGGCGAGCGGTTGCTGCACTTCGGCACCTGCCGATGTCGATAAAGCCATTGGCAGAAAGCCCAAAATATCGGTGAGGGCGGTGAGAAGAATCGGTCTGATTCGTCGGCGGGCTCCTTTGGTAATCAGTTCGTTGAGATCGGTGATTCCCTCTTCTTTCAGCTCTTTCCAGGCGCTGATCAGAACGAGCCCGTTCAAGACAGCTACTCCGAAGAGGACGATAAAACCAACTCCCGCCGAGATGCTAAAGGGCATATCACGGAGCCAGAGCGAAAATACGCCACCGATTGCGGCGAGGGGAATAGCGATGTAAATCATGGCCGTTTCTTTTATGGATCCCAATGCGAAATAGATGAGTACGAAGATCAGAGCCAAGGCCACGGGTACTAGGAGTCGCAGTCGCTTGGTGGCGCGTTCAAAATTTTCGAAAGTACCGCCATAGCGGAGGTAATAGCCGGGAGGCAATTCCAATTCGGCATCGAGCCTTTCGCGAATTTCCTCCACGAAGGTCTGGATGTCGCGGCCCCTCACGTTGACACCTACGTAGGTTCTGCGGTTGGTATTGTCTCGGCTGATTTGCATTGGCCCGGTTTCGTATTCGATAGTGGCCACTTCACTTAGCGGAATTTGGTTTCCGTCGGGCAAATTGACGAACAAGTCCTTCACATCTTCGATGCTGCTGCGCTGGTTTTCGGCTAGCCGAACCACCAGATCAAAGCGTTTCTCTCCTTCGAAGATGACGCCTGCCGTGCTTCCCGAAAAGGCACTTTGGATCATTCGGTTGGCGGTGCTGATTTGAAGTCCGAATTGGGCCAGCTTCTCGCGGTTGTATGAAATGGTTATTTGCGGAAGACCCGTAGTGGCTTCTACCCGCATATCGCCAATGCCCTCCACATTGGCTATGATGGCCGAAATCTCATCGGCTTTCTGAGCCAAGACGTCCAAGTCCTCGCCAAAAACCTTCACGGCTACATCTTCCCGAACGCCCGTCATCAATTCGTTGAAGCGCATCTCGATGGGTTGGGTAAACTCAAAGCTCAAGGAAGGGAGTTGCTCCAGTTTATGCTTGATTTTGTCCACCAGCTCCGCTTTGGACAAGCCCGATTCCCATTCTTCCTTTGGTTTGAGAATAATAAAACAGTCGGCTGCATCCATGGGCATCAGGTCGGTAGGTACGTCCGAAACTCCGATTCGACAGATGACTTCCAACGCTTCGGGAAAATTCTCCAAGATGGTTTTCTCTACCGTGGTGGTGGCTTTCATGACTTCCGTCAAACTGCTGCCGGGCTTCAAAATGGTGTGAAAAGCTATATCGCCTTCATCGAGTTGCGGGATGAATTCCCCACCCATTCTGCTAAAGGCAAATACTGCCAGAGCCAGCATGACAATGGCTGAAATGATCACAATCGAAGACCGCTTGAGCGCAGGCTCCAACAAGCGTACATAGACTTGTTCAATTTTGAGAACGATGCGATCTCCCCAGGTTATTTTATCCGTTTTGCGGACACGCAGAAACCACGCCGACATCATGGGGACGTAGGTGAGGCAGAGGATCATGACCCCGATCATGGCAAACATAAAGGTCAAGGCCATGGGCCGGAACATCTTTCCTTCGATGCCTTCCAATGCCAAGATGGGAATGAATACGATCAAGATGATCAACTGCCCGAAAAAGGCAGAGTTCATCATCTTTCCCGATGATTCGATGGCCGTTTTGTTGCGCTCTTCTTTGTCGAGGCTTTTGCCTTTCAGCAATTTATCGTGGAGGACAAATACGGTTCCTTCGACGATGATGACGGCACCGTCTACGATGATACCAAAGTCGATGGCACCGAGGCTCATCAGATTGGCCCATACATCGAAGATGTACATGAGGATGAATGCGAAGAGCAGCGACAGAGGGATGGTCGAGGCCACGATAAGTCCACCGCGCCAATTTCCCAGAAGGAAAACTAAGACGAAGATGACAATCAAGGCACCCTCGATTAGGTTGGTGGTAACGGTATCGGTGGTGCGGCCTATCAAGTCGCTGCGGTCTAGGAAGGGTTTGATGGTGATTCCCTCGGGGAGCGACTTTTGTATTTTCTCTACGCGCTCCTTTACATCGGCGATGACGTCATTGCTGTTGGCGCCTTTGAGCATCATGATCATTCCGCCTACCGCTTCTCCCTGACCGTTTTTGGTCAAGCCACCGTAGCGCATCATATGCCCGTAGCGTACTTCGGCTACATCGTCGATGGTGATCGGAATGCCATTGTGATTGGTAACAACCGTTTCGCGCAAATCGTCGAGGCTCGTGGCCAGTCCCTCGCCACGGATGAAGTTGGCCATGTGGTCTTTCTCGATGTAGGCACCGCCCGTACTGGAATTGTTGTTTTCCAATGCCGCGAAAATCTCATCAATGGTCACATTCATCGACTTGAGTCGATCGGTGCTCACGGCTACCTCGTATTGCTTTTTGTACCCGCCAAAGGCGTTGACCTCGACTACGCCCGGCACCATTGCCATTTGCCGACGGATGATCCAGTCTTGGATGGTGCGCAGTTCGGTGGCGTCGTAGGTGTCGGCGTAAGCGGGATCGACATCCAGCGTGTACTGGTAGATTTCTCCCAAGCCCGTAGAAATGGGCCCCATAAAGGGCTGGCCGAAGTTTTCGGGAATCTCATCTTTCACCCTGCCTAGCTTCTCAGCTACCAATTGGCGCGGCAGGTAAGTGCCCATGTCCTCTTCAAAAACGATGGTAACGGCCGATAGTCCAAACCGCGAAATGGATCGGATCTCCACCACACCGGGTAGGTTGGCCATCTCAATTTCGATGGGGTAGGTCACGTATTGCTCCATCTCTCGTGTACCGAGATTGGGCGCTTGAGTGAGCACTTGCACCTGATTGTTGGTGATGTCGGGTACGGCATCGATGGGCACTTGGGTGATGCTCCAAATTCCCGCGATCACTATGACCAGCGTAAATAGGCCTACGATAAACTTATTCCTGACGGAAAAAGTGATGATTCTTTGAATCATGTAAGAATAGATAATGGGTGGATAAAACGAAAGGAGAATCAGCTCGGTGGCTGACAATTCATTTTATGCCAATGGCGGTCCACGCAGGAAATGTGTCCCGAGTGTGGGAGCGGAGGGTACCACCGATTCAAAAGCGAGAGGCTTTTGAACGAAGTAAGTCTGTGGGATAACAGCATAGCCGTTTGTCGCTATGGACGGGTTCAGATCTGGAGAAAAGAAATTGTCCAAGTCTTCGCTTTCGTGGTCAACCTGAAAGAAGCAGGCGATCAGATCACCCAATCCATTGTGCTCTTCATTGTGTTGGTGAAGACCTTCATCATGGCCTTCATCCTCATGGGTGTGCGGCACGAAAGAATGCCCCAAAAATATCAGGACTGCCAAGGTTATGAAGATGTGGCGAAGCGCATTCATTGCCTCAAAGGTAGATTTTTTCAGATTGATATGCGTTTTTGTGCGAGGCAATTTTGTGTCGGTTATGGCAAAACAGTCTCCTAAAGTGAGTAACCGCTCCTCGGGGTATACCTTTGGTGAGATCGCTCCTTTGTTGCTAAGTTGCCACCCTGAGGTAATCTCACTAATTTTGGGTATTCTTACTAATTCTTTATCACATTCACCCCATCTATCAGCTTAGTATGTGACAAGAATCACATAAGTCAAATAACGTATACCATCTTGAAAGAGTAAGCGTTATGCCAGTACACTCTACTAATCATGAATAAAACACTAGTACTTTTTGTAGCCTGCTTTCTCGGCCTCACTTCACTTTTCGCACAAGACTGGCATACTGATTTTGCCAAAGCCAAGGAAATGGCTTCATCAGAACATAAGTCAATCGTACTCGTCTTTCAAGGGTCTGACTGGTGCGCGCCGTGCATGAAGCTCGACCGTGAGATCTGGAGCACGGATGTCTTTAAGGAATACGCTGCCGATCATTACGTGATGCTGCAAGCTGATTTTCCGAGAAGGAAAGCGAATGCCCTCTCGGAAGAACAAACAAAAGCCAATGCCGCTCTGGCGGAGGAATACAACACCCAAGGAATCTTTCCTTTCGTTGTATTGATGGATAGCAACGGAAAAGTCTTGGGCGAAACGGGCTACAAAAAAACAACACCCGATTTGTACATTAAGGAGTTGAATGCTTTTATCCAGTAAGGTGAAAAGTCTCGTCACCCTTTCGGCCGTGCTGATTGGAATTGCCTGCGTGGCCCAACAGCCTTTCAAGCGCACCCTCAAATTGATGGGGAGCAAGTTTGAAATTACCGTGGTAGCGCAAGATTCGGTGGAGGCCGATGGATACATCTCCACGGCCATTGACGAGATCGGCCGTATCGAGAAACTCATTTCTTCTTGGGATGAAAATTCCCAAACGTCTGCCATCAACCGAAATGCGGGCATTCAACCCGTGACAGTTGATCGGGAGCTATTCGATTTAATCGAACGAGCCCTCGCCATTTCCAATCTCACCGACGGGGCCTTTGACATCAGCTATGCCTCGATGGACCGCATCTGGAAGTTTGACGGCAGCATGACCGAAATACCTTCCGAAGAGGAGATCAAAGCATCGGTAGCGAAAGTGGGTTACGGCGATATTTTGCTGGACAAAGAAAAGGGAACCGTCTTCTTGAAGAATGAGGGGATGAGAATCGGTTTTGGTGCCATTGGCAAAGGATACGCAGCCGATAAAGCAAAGGAATTACTGATGTCGCAGGGCGTGGTCTCGGGAATCATCAATGCCTCGGGCGATATGAACACCTGGGGAAAGCAACCCGACGGAAGAGAGTGGAAAGTGGCCATCACCAACCCGATGGACAAGAACAAGGTATTTGCCCTGCTGCCCATTAAAGATGGCGCCGTGGTGACTTCGGGAAATTACGAGAAGTACGTCGAGTTTGATGGTACACGCTATACGCACATCATTGACCCACGCACCGGTTATCCCGCGACTGGCTTTATCAGCGTTACCGTATTTGCCCCCAAGGCCGAGCTGGCCGATGCTTTAGCCACTTCCGTCTTTGTTATGGGCAAGGAGGTAGGGCTAGATCGCATCAATCAATTACCGAATATTGAGTGCATCATCATCGATGAAAAAGGAAACATCACCCATTCAGAAAACATAGAAATCGACAAGTTATGATCAAGAAATTACTGGTTCCCGCGGTTTTCATTTGCCTCTTCACGGGTTGTGTGGTGGTGAAGGAATACGAAAAGGTCAACATCAACGATCCTGATATGGCCTTGAGCGACAAGCCTTGCGACCGCAATCTCACCACGGCACACTCGTATCGAGAAGCAGCAGCCGGAGCAAATGGTGGCAAAACAGGAGGCGGCTGCGGCTGCAACTAATCCAAACGAAAGCCACTCATCTATGCAGCCTATGAAAGAACTTCGCTACCTCCTTTTGCCCTGTCTCTTACTTTTTGCCTTTTCGGCGAAAGCCATCAATCTTGCGGATCCACCTGACTCGACTCAGGTGTACAAGAAGCGCGTGCTCGAAACCACCGAGGTGGACTTCCTCACGAGCTACTACACCCAAAGCGGCGACAATGCTGCCGTAAGCGGTGGAATCGGAACCGAAGAACTCACCGATGTGACGGGAACGCTGGTGGTTTCCATTCCCCTGAACGACGACGACGTCTTGACCATCGATGCGGGCATATCGGCGTATACCTCTGCTTCTTCGAGCAATGTCAACCCATTCGGGAGTGGTGAGGCCGATCCTTTTGTCGCCTCGTCGGGTGCATCGGCGGGGGATGTGTGGACCAACCTTACGGCAAGCTACAGCCACAGCTCTGATGATCGAAACCAAATCTGGTCGGCCAAGGCATCCATATCCTCAGAATTTGATTATACCTCGGCTGGTTTTGGCGGAAGCTACACGCGCCTCTTTAACGAGAAAAACACGGAAGTGAGCGTACATGGAAATGTATATCTTGATAAGTGGAACGCCATTTATCCCTATGAGCTGAGACCTTTCGGTGAAGGCGGTAGTGGATTGAATGATGCCTTTTTTAGCAGAAACACCATCACGGGTAATCAGAATTACGCTCCCGACTTTACGGAGTTTGCCGACGAAAAGCGCAATTCCTATTCGCTGGGGTTTGGCTTTTCGCAGATACTCCACAAAAACGTACACGGTTCGCTGGCTCTCGATGTTGTGCAACAGCAAGGATTGCTATCAACGCCTTTTCAGCGGGTTTACTTCGCCGATGTAGCCGATTCGTTTATCGACAATTTCCAGTTGGCGGGAGATGTGGAACGACTACCCGACAGCCGCTTCAAAGTGGCCGTTGGCGGGCGCTTAAATTGGTTTGTCGGTGAGCGGCTTACCGTGCGCACCTTCTACAGATATTACTACGACGATTGGGGAATCACCTCCCACACGGCCAGCATTGAGGTGCCGATCAAGATTTCGAACAAGTTTACCCTCTATCCCTCTTATCGATTTTACAATCAGACCGCGGCAGATTACTTCAATCCATTCAAGGAGGCGCTTTCTACCGACGAGTTTTATACCTCTGATTACGACCTTTCGGAATACAATGCCAACCAGTATGGATTCGGCATATCCTATACCGATATCTTTACCGATTTTCATCTGGGCAAGCTGGGACTGAAGAGCATCGACCTGAAGTTTTACCAATACGATCGGAATACCACCTTTAGCTCTAGCATCATTACAGCAGGGGTGAAGTTTGTGGTGGATTAATGAGTGATCCTTTCTTGAACCTAGCCACAAGACTGCGCCTGATCCTCTCAAAACTTTCTTCTATACTTGCATCCGCTAAAAGGAACGCCTTAGTGAAGATGGAAAATAAAGTAACGTTAGCTCTCGATTGGACACCAAACATTAACCACATCGGCTTTTTCGTAGCCCGTGAGAAAGGTTTCTATAAAAAGAGAGAACTGGAGGTGGAGATCATCGACCCTGCTGCCGATAACTATTCGGTAACTCCCGCCAAGAAGGTAGAGAAAGGCGAGGCCGACTTTGCGCTATGCCCCACCGAAAGTGTGATCAGCTACCGCACCAAGTCTACGCCCTTTGATTTGATAGGAGTGGCGACTGTTTTTCAAAAAGACCTGAGCGCCATAGCCGTAAGAGCAGGAGAGGGTATTGACTCTCCGAAAGACTTGGACGGCAAGAGCTATGCGAGTTACGAAGCTCGCTATGAAGACGGTATCGTAAAGCAAATGATGCGCAATGATGGGGGAGAAGGCAGCATCAAAATTGGCTACCCCAACAAACTCGGTATTTGGGAAACGATCATAAACAAAACCTTTGATTCGACTTGGATTTTCCTGAATTGGGAAGGAGTGGAGGCTGAAGCTCTCAGAGCCAAGCTCAATTACTTCAAAATGGCCGGTTACGGAATTCCTTATTCATATTCTCCGCTGCTGGTGGCCAGTGAGGCGAAGATTGGCGCCAATAGAGAGGCTTACAAAGCATTTGTGGAGGCGAGCAAAAAGGGCTTCCGTTTTTGTCAAACAAATCCCGCAGAAGCGGTTGACTTGTTTCAATCATTCGTGCCTGAAAAAGACGAGAAGATCGACTTGATGAAAGCATTGGAAATTTCCAATCTCGCTTTTGGCAAAGATTGGGGCACTATGAATGAAAAAGTTATTTCCGACTTCTTGGATTGGGTGTATCAAAACAAACTGGAATCCATTCAATTGGAAGTATCTCACATAGTGACAAACGAGTTGCTTTAGGAAAGTTGTCGTCTAAAAACGGTATCCGAAATTGAGCCCCACTCTAGGGTAGACTTCAATAAACGATTCATCGAGAAATTCGCGGCCAATACCACCGTAGATTTCGCCGAATATACCTGTCTTGGAGACGAATTTTCCACCTACGGCTATTCCCAAACCAAAAGAAACGTAAGATTCATCCGAGTAAGTTGCGTTTCCGTTGTCATCAATGAAAATGGTATTGTCATTCTCAGAGAATATCACCCCCGTATTAGCTTCGAGAAAGAATCCCGATGCGATCAGTCTTTCTGATGGGTAAAAACGAAAATGGGGTAAGATCGCACCTCGGTAGTTTACGCCTTCTTCGGTCAGAAAATTTGCCGAAAGGCCTATGCCCATATCGTTATTGAGAACTCTTTCGTAACTGAATTCGAAGAGTTCAAAAATGGCAGATCCGATATTAAACTTCACTTCATTCAGGCCGTTTCGGCCGTCTTTTGGCTCCGTTTGACCAAAACAGAGGCTTGCGAAGAGAATAAGGAAAAGAGATAGTAACTGTTTCATGTCGATCGTTTTAAGTGTCCAAATGTTGTCTCAAATGGGGTTGATGTAGGTTTAGCATGATTCAAACATAGCAACTCCTTTCGGCGAAAAAAAGCCAATTTTTCATTAAGATTGAGACGCTACTTACCGACTATTTCGGGCTAAAGCCAATCTGCCAATGAGTTGGCAAATCAAGCATAAGCAACAAGGGTGAAGGCCTTATGAGCTGAAGAGCAACTAAAACGAAGATAGCCGCCACTTGTAGCGAACGGCGAATATTCGGATGACCACAATGCTCGAACAGGCCAGGATAATATTGATCTCAGGGGTAAGGTTAAACTCCTTTAAGAGGAAGTAGAAGCAGCCACCCAACAAGCAAGTCACAGCGTAAAAGTCTTTGCGGAAGATGAGTGGGATTTCATTGCAAACCACATCGCGGATTACACCTCCGAAAACAGCAGAGATCATTCCCATCATAATGCAGATGGCAGGTGAAACGCCCGCGTTGAGCGCTTTTTGAAGACCCAAGATGGTAAAGACGGCGATTCCAATGGTATCGAATAGAAAAAAGGTCTTCCGAAGCTTTTGGACGTATTTTCTGAAAAGTAAGGCAACACTTATTCCCACAACGATCATAAGCAAGTAGTTGATCTCCTTCATCCACCCAACGGGAGTGGAGCCTAGCAATACATCTCTTAAGGTACCTCCGCCCAATGCGGTGATAAATGCAACGGAACTAATGCCGAAGAAGTCAAGTTTCTTCTCTGAAGCAGTGAGCGCTCCCGAGATTGCAAACACGGCTGTTCCCAGAAGGTCAATGTAGTAGAGTATCTCCATTTTTGGGGTGCAAAGATGGCCATTTACTTCTCAATAAATACCAAGTCTTTGTCCGTCTTGGATGAACACTTTTTATTGACTCTCCGAAGACTTTGTCAGAGCATGGTTCTTTTTTGTTTTCTAAAACGATATTCACATCACTGACTAGTTAAAAGCCTTTGGTTGACAACTGCCATCACAAGAGCACCTGTTCCGCAATAAGTCGCTTACTTTGTGCCTGAAAACAGACAGCAACAAGAGTGGTTTTCGTCACCTATGGCGAAAATCAAAAAAGAATACGGTACAAGACACCGACAAATATCTAGATTCTTATGAAAAGGGTAGTGGTAACAGGAATGGGCGCGTTGACGCCAATCGGAAATACACTGGAAGAGTTTTGGAAAAACTCCGTAGCGGGAAAAAGCGGTGCAGGGCCTATCACCAAATTCAATGCGGAGCACTACAAGACCAAATTTGCCTGCGAGCTGAAGGATTATGACCCTACCAAGTACTTGGACCGCAACGAGATCAAGCGAACAGACCTTTTTACCCAATACGGAATGTGCGCGAGTGCAGAGGCCTTGGAAGATAGCGGATTGGACTTGAATACCTTATCGCCATTTGACGTCGGGGTAATTTGGGGCTGCGGTCAGGGTGGAATGCACGTGCTCGAGACTGAGGTACAAAACTATGTGAATGGCGGCATGATACCGCGCTTCAGTCCGTTTCTGATTCCAAAGATTCTCACCAATATGGCGTCGGGGTTAATCTCGATGAAGTTTGGCTTGATGGGCATCAACTATACGGCCGTTTCGGCATGTGCTTCGGCGAGTTCAGCCATTATGGATGCCTTTAATTACATCCGTTTGGGAAAAGCTACGGTGATTGTGACAGGAGGCTCTGAATCGGCCATTACTGAAGCTTCAGTGGGTGGATTTAATTCCATGAAGGCCATGTCGACGCGAAATGATGATGCGCAAGGTGCTTCCCGCCCCTTTGACACACAGCGCGATGGTTTTGTGATGGGCGAGGGGGCAGGTGCCTTGATCTTCGAAGAATACGAGCACGCCAAGGCGCGCGGCGCTAAGATATACGCCGAGGTAGTCGGTGCATCTATGACGGCCGATGCCTACCACATTTCATCTCCTCACCCTGAAGGTTTAGGAGCTTCGCATGCCATGCAGTCTGCATTGGCAGAAGCCCGACTCAACCCCGAAGAGGTCAACTACCTGAACGTGCATGCCACTTCAACTCCGGTAGGAGACTTGAGTGAGATCAATGCCATGCAAACCGTTTTCGGTGGAAATTACGCCAACCTGAAAGTGAGCGCAACCAAATCCATGACCGGTCACCTCTTGGGTGCTGCAGGAGCTGTGGAGGCTATCCTTTCGGTGAAGGCCATCGAGAACAACATCATACCGCCCACCATCAACACCACTGAGAAGGACCCCGAAATACCGGGAGAGGTATCCATTGTATTGGGGGAAGCCATCGATCATCAAGTCAATGCCGCCATGAGCAATACCTTTGGCTTTGGCGGCCACAACGCCATATTGGTGTTTAAGGGAATCTAGTCCATATAAGCTTCGAAGTACGTACTTTACGCATTGAAAAAAATTCGGAAGATGACTGTCCTATTTGATCCGTTTCAAATGGAGCCATAGTACATTCGGATAGCTAAAAAAGTATACCATGGGAATATTCTGGGATTTATTGCAAGAAGATGAGCTGGAAAAGCAAAAGGAGCAGACGAGTAGTGTTGAGGAGCGCGTAAAGCTTTTGGAAGAAGATTTGGCAACGACCAAGGCCTTGCTCAAAAAGACGCTGATGGCGCTGGAAACACATTTGGTAAAGGACATTGACGGTGACGGAAAGGCAGGTGAGGGCTAATCCTATCAATTTTGCCGGGTATAACGCACACATCAAAATTGAAGTAGACAATCAATGATCAAATTCTTCCGACACATCCGACAACGAATGATTAAAGAGAGCAGGTTTTCGAAGTATATGCTCTATGCCATCGGTGAAATCGTACTAGTGGTCATTGGCATACTGATCGCTCTTCAGATCAACAATTGGAACGAGCAAAAAAAAGAGCTGAAGACTGTGACGGTCTTGGCCAATTCTCTCAAGGAAGATTTGAATAAGGACGTTGAGTTTTTGCAAGGTGCTTTGGAATTTAGCCAAAAGAAAATAAGCAGTTGTGATACTCTATTGGCACTCTTATCAGTGCCTCAAGAAAATTGGGATGTGGAAGGCATTTATAGAAGCCTAAACACTGCCGGGCAATCAAATCCGTTTTTTCCTACAACGGGTACTTACAAGCAAATCGTCACGTCCGGGTCCCTCAAACTTTTTGATCAATCCATAGCCAATCAGCTAAATGGGTATGATATGCAGTTGCAGAAATTGGCCTATTGGACAGATGCTGAGGACAAAACACTTTGGCTCATCGCAGACATTGCCTGGAAGGGTATGAGTATGCAAGCCATCGCAGATATTCGTTTCAATCATGTACAGACCAGAGAGCTGATTATGGATATTCCACCGGCATCAGTCAATGAATTCATCAATCTCACATCCGCCATAAAGACATACAGAACCAAAGCGGAAATGGAGTATAGGAAGCAATTGAGTCTTGCTGATGACTTAATAGATTCATTAAATGAGACTTATGATTTGAAGGAACGATGATCAAATTCTTCAGATATTTTTGCCAATCTCTTTTCTTCAATTTCACTTTCATCCATTTCAATTGAAAATTATATGCTCACATCCCAACTTATAGATATCATTCAAGGCATCCCAAAAGCCGAACTCCACTTGCACATCGAAGGGAGTTTTGAGCCCGAACTTATGTTTGAGATTGCCAAGAGAAATAACATCGCCCTTGCTTACGATTCCATTGAATCGCTGAAGGAAGCTTACACTTTCAACAATCTCCAAGAGTTTTTGGACATCTACTACACAGGTGCTCAAGTACTGATTCACGAGCAAGACTTTTTCGACTTGACGTGGGCATACCTAACTAAAGTACACAGCCAAAATGTAGTTCACGTAGAAGTGTTTTTCGATCCGCAAACTCATACTGAAAGAGGTGTTCCTTTCGATGTGGTGATCAACGGCATTCACAAAGCGCTGGAGAAAGCCAAGAGCGAATGGAACATGTCTTACAAACTCATCATGTGCTACCTGCGCCACTTGAGCGAAGAAGAGGCCTTTAAGACACTCGAAGCCTCCTTGCCTTTCAAAGAATGGATAACCGGTGTAGGCTTGGACTCAGCAGAGCGCGGTAACCCGCCGAGCAAATTTACGAGGGTCTTCAAGGCATCGGCTGCTCATGGCTACAAGTTGGCGGCGCACGCAGGAGAGGAGGGGCCTGCAGAATACATTTGGGAAGCCCTCGATTTGCTAAATGTAGTACGGGTAGATCACGGAAACCGCTGTTTGGATGACGAAAAACTGGTGGAACGACTGGTTGAACTTCAAATGCCCTTAACCTTGTGCCCCTTGTGTAACCTTCAACTCAAGGTGATTAAAAGAATGGAAGATCATCCGGTGGCCAATTTGCTAGAGAAAGGAGTGTTGGCAACGATCAACTCGGATGATCCCGCTTACTTCGGTGGCTACATGAACGAGAATTACTACGAAACCGCAAAGGCGCTGAACTTAAGTAAGGATCAATTGAAGCAATTGGCGATCAATGCTTTTAAAGCCAGTTGGTTGACTCCTGAAGAAAAAGAGAAACACATTGCTCAGGTAAAGAATTACTTCGACTCCTTTAATTAAGATTCGTTGCGGAGCCTTTCATTTGCATTAACTACAGAAAATGGGATTCAACATTGTACTTATCGAACCTGAGATTCCAACAAACACCGGGAATATCGGTCGCTTGAGTTTGGCTTCGGGATCGAGCTTGCACCTCGTCAAGCCATTCGGCTTTGAGCTGGATGATAAGAGGGTTAAGCGGGCTGGCCTCGACTACTGGCAGCACATCACCCTTCATATCTACGATAGTATTGACGATTTCTTTGAGAAAAACAAAGGCAAGCAATTCGCTTTCTTCTCAAGTCACGGAGCTCAGGACTATACCTCCATCGATTACCAAGACGAGATGTTTCTGATCTTCGGAAAGGAATCAATGGGGCTACCTAAAGAGCTGGTAGCGGCAAACTCTTCTAAAGTCTACCAAATCCCCATTTTCAGCCCGCACATTCGAAGCCTTAATCTGGCCAATTCAGTCAGCATAGTCGTTTACGAAGGCATTAGAAATTTAGGGTTGTCGAGGCCATTGTAAGTGATATCTTGCGTGAAGATCAATTTGTCATAAAAACAAAATAGCCATGAAACCAGCATACCCCAGATCATTTTCCCATATTGGAATTACCGTTCCCGACATACATAAAGCCGTTCAGTTCTACTCGGAAGTGATGGGCTGGTATACCATCATGGCCCCGTCGAAGGTGAAGAAGGAGAAGGAGACTGCTATTGGCCAAATGTGCATCGATGTATTTGGAGATGACTGGGAAGAGTTTGAGATTGCCCACATGTCTACGTCGGATGGAATTGGAATTGAGCTCTTTTCATTTCCTCACGGGGTAAAAGAAGCGCCGGCTTTTAACCCTTTCAACACCGGTCTTTTCCACTTTTGTGTGCAAGATCCAGAGATCGAAGCTTTGACAAAAAAAATCGTGGAGCACGGAGGAAAACAACGCATGCCCATTCGGGAATACTACCCCGATGAAAAGCCATTTAAAATGGTTTACGTCGAAGATCCATTCGGGATAGTCTTCGAAATCTACACCCACAGCTACGAGTTGACCTACTCTTCGGGTGCTTACCAAAAGTAATAGGCTAAAAAAAGCCCGACGCTGGTATCACGTCGGGCTGATTCATGTTTAGTTGTTTTTTTATTCCTTGATCACTTTGCGAACAGCCTGTTTTCCATCAGCAATGATGTGCACCAAGTAGATGCCTTGCGCTTCTTGAATTTCTAAGAAGATTACTTCTCTGCCATTGGCAGTTTGACTGGATACCGTGCGGCCTGTTATGTCTCTTACCGTTATGGTAAGGTCTTCCACGTACTGACCGAAAGCCAATTGGAATCGGCCGTTGCTCGGGTTGGGGCTTACCTTCAAATCGGGTAGGGCAGCAGTCAGGTCTTCCGTACGGAGGACGATGTTTGACACTCTAAGCGTCACGTCCGTGTCGGTTACATCCACATCAAAAGTGAATGTATCTCCTTCGTAGACTGCTTCTACCGTGGAGGGAAGATCAGCCACAGTGGTATCGACGTAAGTCATCACCACAAATTCATCGTCGAGTTGGGGGCTATACCCGAGGTTGATATCGAAGGTTCCAAATAGAGAAAGGTTATCTCCATCGATGATGAATACGTCATGCTCTGTCTCAGGAGTAGTGCCATTGATATCAAGGTGGTAAACAGCTTCGGCCGATGTTGTCAGGTTATTGCCCGAATAGGTGATGCTTCCCACTGTTTCTCCAGGATAGAGATCTCCTTCCAAAGCACTGTTATTGCTATTTATATTGAATGTGCCATCGCCTCTCAGTTCACCATTTCCATTGTATTCCGAACCGAACCAAACAGAATCATTTCCGAGATTTACTACTCCTGATTCTATATTATTCACATTTGCTGCTACGGAAATGAATCCTTCGCCGGCTTGAAAGTTGATTTGCCCGGTATTCAAAAGATTGGCTGCAGCGAAAGAGCCCGATATGGCCATGCTTTGATTTACGTTGATGATTCCATCTGCTTGGTTATCCAGCACAGTGCCTTGTGATAGAACAAAATTTTCTTCAGTATTTATGTTTAACACCCCGTGGTTAACTAATGTACTACCGAGAATCGAGCTTCCACCCGTTACATTGATCGTCGAAAAATTGTTTAGTACACCCGTGAAGTCTTGGCTTGCACCGTCCCATGCCACTTGTCCGTTCCCCGAAAAGTTAAAAGAAGCGGATGTCTCATCTAAAATCCTGAGGTTGCTATTGACGGTTAGCGGTCCTTCAAGTTCTCCTGTGTGATCGCCTTCAAGGGTCTTAAGTAAATTACTCCAAATCATCTCAGAAGACTCAGCTATGTTTAAGACAGCTCCTTGGGTTGTTATCTGAGAGGTGATATCAACGGTACCGCTGGTAATGTTCCATTCGCCATTGGTATTGATAACCGGAACCGCAATGATCGCGGTGTTGGTTCCGCCTGTTTTATTGATGGTTCCTTCATTGGTCAAGGAGTAGTTGCTCAAGAATCCCGCCGCAGTAATGGTGAGGTCTTCATCGATATTCATAACTCCTGTTGGGCTGATTTTCAAGACAACGTTACCTGTCAAGCTAAATGTGCCGGTGCCTCCTTCCTCGAAATTGATGGAGCCGGGCGCGGTAACGTCCAAAATTCCGTTTCCGGTCATTCCTTTTTCCAGATCGCTGGTTACGTTGAGCATTCCTGCGACGGTTAACACGCCATTCCCACCAAAAACGATGTCTCCTGTCACCAGATCGACAACCGATCCGGCCGCAAAAATCGAACTCTCAACAAAGGCGAGATTAGCATTGATGTCCATTGTAGCCCCTGCATTCACCGTAATCATATTGCATACAGCATTTTCGTTGATATCTAATGTGGCATTGGATGGGATGACTACGTTATCGTTTACCGTTGGAACTCCTTCGGGAGCCCATTTGGTTTCGTCATGCCAGACCCCGCCATCATCGGATATCCATGTTTTAGTTTGAGCGTTTGCGGTAACTGCGAGCAAGACGAATAATAAAGCGTAAATGTTTTTCATAATACATTGTTTTGGTAGGAAATGATTGTATCGAGAAATGGGTTTTTCGTTTTAGCCATCACTCTTTGCTCTACTCATCGAGCCATCGCAGAAAAGGTGAACGTGTATCCGAGCCTTTTTTCGGCAGCATCCTGAAAATGCCGGATATGAATTAAATGGATAAGTGGTCCTGCAAAGGAAAAAGCCAGTTTAATCCAGGTGCTATTCAATTGACAAATAGGAAAGTGTCAGTAGGATGTGTACTTTGTTTCTCTTAATCAACCTCGACCTATATCATGAAGCCTAGTTTTTTCCTGGTCTTACTGCTTTTTACCACTACTCTGGTAGCACAATCGCACCGCGATTCCTTGCGCATGGTTTGGAACGATGCCTCGCAAGCCGACACCTCTCGGCTCAATGCACTAGATGAGCTATTCGAAGATTTAATTGATACAGATCCCGATAGTGCTATCTACTATTCAAACCTGCAATACGATTTTGCCGAAGTGCGAGGACTCAAGGAGGAAAAGGCAAAGGCATTGAACAATATCGGTTTGGCAAATGACGAAAAAGGAGAGTTGGAAAAAGCCTTAGAGCAATTCCAAAAAGCCCACGATTTGTACGAAGAAGTTGGCAATAGAAAAGGGATGGGCGAAGCCTTGAAAAGCATTGGGTCGGTTTATTGGACTAAGGGAGAATATGCTGTTTCTATTAATTATAACGTGAAAAGTAAAGATATCGCTGTAGAAATTGGTGATCGAGAAATGGAGGCCGGATGTTTAAGAAGCATGTCATATTCTTATTTCAATCAAGGGCAATTTGCTACATCTACCCAATTAGTAATGGAGAGCTTGGATATAAGTGAAGAGATCAATGATGATTTTGGAGTAGCGTGGTGCATTAATGCCTTGGGGGTTATATATTCTACACAGGGAAACGAAGAAAAAGCGTTGGAATACTATATCCGAGGTTTGGAAATGAATGAAGAAGCGAAAGATACCATATCCATATCTTTTTCCTTACGCAACATCGGAAGTAGTCTTTTAGAAATGGGGGACGATGAAAAGGCTTTGGAGTATTTTGAAAGGTGTTTGGTGCTCGATAAGGCGATGACCGCAAAAAGGAGTTTGTCCATTACTCTCAGCGCAATGGGGCGTCTTTCCCAAAACCAAGGCAATTTCGAACTGGCCCTAGATTATTACAACCAAAGTCAAGATTTGGCTGAAGAATTAAAGAACAGAGACATGGTAAAAGATAGACTAGAAACCATCGGCAATCTACATTTAGAAATGGGCAATCTCGACCTGGGTGTATTGAACTGCAAAAAAAGCTATGACATTGCCATGGAAATTGGATCAATCGAAGGTCTGATGGACGCTTGTGAATGTCTTCATAAGGGATATAAAGCCAAAGGTGATTTTGCCGCTGCCCTGAAGTACCACGAAGAATTCCTCGTTTATGATGACAGCATGAACGTTGCTGCCCTTGGGGAGGACTTGCAGCAAATGGAGTTTGCAAACCTGATGAAAGAAGATAGTTTGAGGAGCGAAACCGAAAATATCAGGGTGCAATTGGCACATGAAATTGAGGTGTCGGAAAAAGAGAGATCAAGAAATCTGTTTATGGCCGGTGGGATCATATTATTTCTGCTGGCTATTGGCTTGTTTACGCGAAACCGCCACGTAAAGAAGTCCAGAGATACAATCAGCCATGAGAAAGATCGATCCGAAAATTTATTGCTCAGTATGCTTCCCGAAGAGATCGCAGAAGAACTCAAAGAAAACGGCAGGGCAGAGGCCAGAGATTTTGATATCGTTTCCATACTTTTTACCGATTTTAAGGGGTTTACGGCTGCCAGTGAAAAGATGAGTGCCCAAGATTTGGTGGCGGAGCTCAACACTTGCTTCGAAGCTTTTGATCGCATTGTAGACAAATACGGTATCGAAAAAATCAAGACCATCGGAGATGCTTACATGTGTGCGGGTGGGCTGCCATTGCCCGATGAGACTTCTGTCAAGAAAACAGTCATTGCCGGGCTGGAGATGCAAGCCTTTATGAAAAAACGAAAAGCTCAGCGAGATAGCGCGGGGAAGCCTGCCTTCGACATGCGTGTAGGTATCCATACAGGCCCTGTAGTAGCAGGTATTGTCGGGTTCAAGAGATTCCAGTACGACATTTGGGGCGATACGGTAAACCTCGCTTCCAGAATGGAGAGTAGCGGTGAGGTAGGGAAAGTAAACATCTCACAAGCCACCTATGATCATCTGAAAGATGAGCCTGACTTTAGCTTCGAAAGTCGAGGGAAAATCGATGCTAGAGGAAAGGGGAAAGTGGAAATGTACTTTGTAAAAGAAGCATAAAATCAATATGCAACTTTTGGTATATTATTCTTTTACCACTTTCAACGTTTTAACTTCGCCGCCTTGAGCAACCAGTTGAAGAAAATACAAACCGCTGGTTTCAGGCAGTGAATAGGTAAATGAACGAATGGAACCCAAATTTTCTGAATGCACGTGTACACCTTGGATAGTGAAAACATGCATCGTTACATTTTCAACCAAGACGTTCAAGTCAATACGGATCTCCCCGTCAGAAGGGTTGGGGTATACGCTTGCTTGAGCTAATTTAATTTCTGACAGACCTGTCGTTCCCATCTGATATACCCTTACATGCCCCGCATTCGGCGCTGATCCCGCATTGAAAATGGCACCAATGGCCAAGCTGTTGCCATCTCCACTCAGGTCTACAGAAAAACCGGATTGATCTCCCTGAGACTCTCCAAGTATGTCTTCTCCTTGCTGGATCCACTCACCGTTCATGTTTTGAAACACCCGTACTTTTCCACGGTTATTCCCAAAAGACTTTGCGGCTACTACTACCGTAGCTCCGTCATCACTGAGGCTCACACCGCCAAAGCCACCGACCCGTTCATTGCCCACCGCTCCGGAAATATCTGAACCAACTTGTGTCCATTCATCGGCGGTGTTTTCAAAAACGCGTACAACACCCGAAGAGGGTAAAATGCCGTTGGCCAAAGGAGCGCCCATAGCTAGAGTTGTTCCATCATTGCTCATTCTAACCGATACTCCGGTCAAGTCTCCCGGACTAAGGCCCATAATATCTGATCCTACTTGGATCCAATCTCCATCGAATTGAAATACTCGAACATGGCCATTGACTATATTATTTTCTCTGGTGCCTACAGCCAATACTTGACCATTGCCGCTTAGGCACAGCGAAGCCCCAAAAGGTCCACTCAACGAATTACCATCTATGTCGCTGCCCATTTGAATCCATTCACCACCCAACACTTCAAAAACGCGTACATGCCCAAAACCATTTCCGTCGGTATCATTTCCTTCTGCTCCAATGGCTACTATCGTTCCATCGTCGTTTAAACTCACTTCAGTGCCAAATTCGTCCATAGCTGCTTCACCTTCCATGGCGCTGCCTACTTGATTCCAATCACCATCCTGCTCTTCATACACTCGCACTTGGCCCGATAGCGTTCCATTCACACCTGCATGGTGGGGCGACGATATGGCCACTCGTGTTCCATCGGCGCTCACGCTTACCGAAGTGCCTGAGCGATCTCCCTCCGATTCTCCATCGATGTCTGATCCTATTTGCGTCCATACACCGCTTATGTTTCTGTACACGCGCACATGACCGGCATTGGCACCATTGCCGCCATTGCTCAAAGCACCAATGGCCACCGTCAGACCGTCTGAACTCATACTTACACTGCTACCCGAGCGGTCTTGCGCAGCTTCCCCATCTATATCGCCACCTATTTGAACCCATTGGGCATTCGACGAAAAGGAGAGTAAGAGAATGGTGAAAATGATGATAGTTAGTTCTTTCATGTCAATGTGTTTTGGTTAGTATCCACATCCTAAACCATTGGTTCAAAATGCGATTCAGGCAAAAGCAGTCATACACCTCGATCTGAAGACAAGGTAAGAATAGTACTGACATCGACTTATCGGAAGTGCCTTATTGATGAGAAGGGCAGATATGCTTATGTTGTGCTCGTTTGTTGCAGCCAGCGAGTCTATGATCAAAATTTTTAAACGACAGCGACCAAATAAGATGAAAGATGATTCGATTCTTTAGAAGTATCCGACAGCGGCTTTTAGCTAAAAACAGATTCACACAATATGTGGTCTACGCCATTGGCGAAATTGCCTTGGTTATGATCGGGATCCTGCTGGCATTACAGGTCAATAACTGGAATGAAGAGCGCAAGCAGCAAGAATCCCTCAAGGCTATATACCTTATTACTAAGGAAGATTTAAGGAATGACATCGTAGAAATTGACTCTTTCCTTAAAGATTATGAAGAGAAAAGAAAACCCGCCTTTGAAGCCGTACTGAATACAAAACTCACCAAAGAAGACTGGTCGAATAACCCAACTTATAAAACCGTTCTATTTGGGTTTAAGGATTTCGCCATCAACCAGCGCGGGTTTGAATTACTTAAGAGTCAATCCAACCAAACGGTAGAGCAAAACCTCGATTCAGAGATCATCTTATTCTACAACCGACACAACATAGAGATAGAGGTGGGAGTGAAGGAATTGGGTGACGAATTCTCGCATAATTTGAAGAAGCTCAAAAAATACGATTGGTTTTCATCCTACCAACTACATGGAGAAATGGATGGTGCAATCGATTATATCATGAATGATCCCATTGCAAAAAATGATATCACTCTGTATTATCTCATCTATGCTATCTACGTGGAAGAATTGAGAGACTTTAAAACAAATGGAGAAGAATTGATCCGAAAGATTGATGATCATATTTCTGCAGATAAGAAATAGCAAAAGGCGGGTGTAAGATGGTTTAAGCAGGTTTCCTGCATTTCAAGTTCAACCATTCGACTATCTTGCCACCTCATAATCCGTGCATTCAACTGCTCTAACCAAAATCAATGCCCAAAACAAAGGATCATTTAATAAGAGAAATTGGCTTTGTAGGGCTCAGCTCCAATATTATCAATACGATAATCGGATCGGGCATTTTTGTCTTGCCGGCTATTGTCGCAGCAACTTTGGGTGCCGCCAGTATTTTGGCTTATGTGCTTTGTATTATTCTGATCACGCTGCTGATGCTGTGTATTGCCGAGGTGGGGAGCAAAATAATTGATACAGGAGGACCATACATCTACATTGAAAAAACCTTTGGGAAATTTGCCGGGTTCTTGACGCTTTGGTTGATCCTGCTGTCTACCATATCGGCGGTTGGTGCTATTGCCAATGCCATTGTGAATGTGATTTTCACCTTATTTCCCATTGTTGAGGGTGAGTTTGTACGGATCTTACTATTCGCTATCATGTTCGGAGGATTGGGGTACCTCAATGTCATAGGACTCAAGAAGGGAGTCGCATTTGTCAAAACAATCACAATTCTCAAAATCGTTCCCCTGCTTTTAATTCTACTCATCGGCTTTAAGGATGTTGATTTGACCAACTTGGTTTGGGATTCAGTCCCTTCCTTTGAGCAAATGGGCAGTGCATCGCTTGTTTTGTATTTCGCTTTTACCGGCGCAGGTTCTGCGCTTTCCGTGAGTGGAGAGGTCCGCAAACCACAGAGAACCATTCCTCGAGCTATACTCTTTAGCATATTTATAGTCGGAGTCATCTATGTCTTGATTCAAACCGTGGCGCAAGGTGTTCTGGGAGATTCACTGCCCTCATTTACTGAAAACCCTTTGGGCGAGGTTGCTGAACGTATTTTCGGCCCCATCGGGCTCACCTTAATCATCATGGGTGCGGGTGTTTCTATGTTTGGAAGCTTAAGTAGCAATATCTTGAGTATCCCCAGAGTTTTATTCGCCGCCTCGACTGACGATGTCATCCCGATCAAAATACTGTCCAGAGTTCACCGCAAATACGCCACTCCGTATATAGCTATTATCACATTTGCAGGTTTGGGGTTCCTTTTTGCCTCGGTTGGTGGATTTCAGGAATTGGCCATCGTTTCCAGTGCTGCTGCGCTAGTTATTTCTTTAGCTACTTGTGCAGCCGTCATCAAATTGAGAAGAAGCAAGATGTATGAAACCAATGGAGAAACGTTTAAAATTCCCGGTGGTTATACGGTACCTATTCTAGCCATTGCAGCAGTACTTTGGTTCCTCTCCAATCTATCTGCCAATAAGCTTTTGGGGTTTGGATTGTTAATTGCCATCTTGACCGTCATATACTTCTTGATCAATTTAAAAACGGTCAAGAGCCTATTGGAGAAGGATTCAGGAATTGAAAATGCACATACTAAAGATGGTGATAGTAATGAAAACTGATAATAGATCTTTACTTCTTCGTCGCAACCCTTTTCCAAATCTCGGGACGCGTCTTTTGCTTATACGTTCCATCTCCTGCCGAGACCTCTTCCATCTGAGATAGCAGTTCTTTAATGCGTGATGAGAGTCCTTTCAGAGATTTACCGTTGGCGCTTTCGAAAAAAGCACTGGTAACTGCGTGTTCGTGACTGGTCCACGTGCGGCCATACTCTTGCCAATAGGCTTCCACTGCACCGTTGTAGTCTTCCTGGAGTTGTGCGGCAGGAATGGCATCAGTTGTGGTAATGTCAATGCGCTCGCTGTAGCTGATCGATGTTACGCTCTCCTGAAAGCGCTTAAACGTTTGACGTAGCTTAATGCCCGGCCAGAGTAGTTCCAGTGCCCCTTCTTTAGGACGGTACACGGCCGTATAGATAGTGCCAAAACCCTTGCTGTACTTTCGGTTGAAGAGGGGTGCTTTTAGAAATTCCATGGCGATTTGCTCGGCGGTGCGATCGCCTTGTGCCAACATATCGTGGAGGTAGAGCTCGCGTTCAATGGTTTTGGTAAAGTCAGCATGCTCTGGCCAATCTACCACTCCCTGATGGTTGGTAGAGGCGCTGAGGTCGGTAATGGTCGGTGGGCAATCGGGAGCTACTTGCACCAAGCGATGCTGTCCCGACCGGTTCATGAGCATAATGTTGTAACTCATGTGCGAAGGAATGCGGTGGAGCACCTCCACAGCCTTGTCGAGGGTCGTGCAAAACTCCAAGATGTAGCGCAGGATAAACGGAATTCCGAATCCATCGGCTACTACTTTTCGTCCGCCAAAAGTGAGGGAAACCACCAGTCCGCTGTCATTCATTCCATCTACCACACCTGTCAGGCAATCACCCATGGCGATTACTTCACGATGATTCCAGTGGGAATGCAACAAGGTTCCTTCGCTTAAGTTGGGATCAAAATCGTAGTTGCGCACGAGCTGTGCTTCTTTTTCGCTTACAATTTGCGCACAACCGCTCATATAGGGCGGAGGACGATAGCCCGTGAGAAAACGATGCGCCACGGGATCAGGTCCCGCCAATTTGCACAGCTTCAAATAGGTCGGGTAGAACTCGGGCATGTACTTCCTCAGTTGGGTCTGACACGTTTTCAGATCAGGGCTGTCTTCACCTTCTTTCGATAGGAACCATGCTTTGTAGGCAGGCCAGTGCGCCTGAAAGAGTTTTTGCCATTTCTTTCCGGGATGCTTCTCAGATATGGAATGAAGATCGAGGTTCATCGAATAACTGCGGTCTCTTTAAGATGTGGCGGCAAAAATACGCATTGTCCGATGAGTAGTTGGGAAAGTGGCTAGATGAGGCTCGATGTTACCGCTGAGAACGCTAAGGATGCGAAGAACGCTCCTCAATCGCGACTGCGATTCTCTGTGTACTCTTCAAATAACACCCTGCTTTTTACTTTTCTATGCGGACTCTGTGTAATTCTATATTGACCACCTGAGCCTAACAAACAACTGAAGGACTTACTTGAGGTAAACGGTCTTGCGGTTCACAAACTCCATCATCCCGTCTTTTGACAACTCCCTGCCGTAGCCAGAGATCTTCGTTCCACCGAATGGAAGTCGCGGATCGCTCTTCACCAATTCATTGATGAAGTAGGCGCCATCACTTACACGGTGCGCCATGGAGAGTGCCTTGTCCACATCTTTGGTGCAAACAGTTACGCCCAGTCCAAAGCGCGACTGTTCAGATAGTTCAAACGCATGATCGATGTCTTTCGCCTTGATCATTGCCGCGAGTGGCCCAAAGGTCTCTTCGTTAAAAGCGGGCATATCGGGAGTAACATTGCCCAAAACAGTCGGTTCGTGAAAGGCTTCGGTCTGCTTGCCGCCAATGATGAGTTCGGCACCTGCTTTAATGGATTTCTGAACTTGTTCCTGCAGTTGATCGGCCAGGTCTTTTCGCGCCAGTGGGCCCACTTGGGTGCCTTCTTCCATAGGATCACCCGCCGACATTTCTTTGATTCCCGCCACGAATTTCTCTACGAACTCATCGTAGATGCTTTCTACCAAGATAAAGCGCTTTGCCGCGATACAACTTTGTCCGCAGTTGAGCATTCTGGCCGTAAGCGCTGTTTTGACCGTCGCATCGATATCGGCATCTTCCCAGACTATAAAGGCATTGCTTCCACCCAACTCGAGAAGTGACTTCTTAAGGTATTTTCCTGCCAAACTCGCCACTGCCGATCCTGCTCGCTCGCTTCCTGTTAGGGTAATGGCTTTCACGGCATCGTGCTTGATGATGTCTTCAGTCACGTCGTGGTGGACGATCAGGTTTTGAAAAACTCCTTCAGGGAATCCCGCTTTCGTGAAAACGCCTTCGATCATTTCAGCACAACCGAAAACATTGGCCGCGTGCTTGAGCAAACCAACGTTGCCAGCCATTAGGGTAGGGGCGGCAAAACGAAAGACTTGCCAGAAAGGGAAGTTCCAGGGCATCACGGCAAATACGGCTCCGATGGGATCGTGGCGCACGAAGCTTTTCTGCGCTTCGGTTTCAATTATTTCCTCCGCGAGGAATTCTGCAGCTTTATCGGCGTAGAATTCGCACACCCAAGCACATTTCTCGACTTCAGATTTGGCTTCTTTGACGGGCTTTCCCATCTCGAGGCTAATCATTTTAGCGTAGTTATCCACCCCATCGCGCAATACCTTTGCTGCGTTCATCATCAGGCTTCGACGCTCCTCCAACGGAACCTTTCTCCAATTGATGAAAGCCTTATCCGCGCCGTCCAATTTATCGTTGAGTTGTCCTTCGGTCAGAGCCTCATAGTTTCCTACTTCTTTGCCGTTGTATGGGTTGATGCTTCTGAATGTCATTTTGAAAAATGTATTAAGTACTATGTATTAAGATGTGACGTGTTAATAATGGTTTGTCACTTCGAGTGATTTAGCTGAGGTACAAAGCTAAATTGTATCGAGAAGCTTTTGAAGGTCAATACTGCCTTAAGGTGTTCTCGATAAAATTTTCTACTGCGTCAAAAATCACTCGAACTGACAGACCTTGCCCGTTCGAGTGATTACTCAAACGGTAGGAGAAGTAATGATACCTGGTCAGCCTAAGGACGATTGAGAACACCTGTATGTTCTGAACAGTTGGTGGCAGCGGGGACAAAAAAAACCGATGAGGGATTTCATCGGTTCATTTGAGTTTAAGGGGGGTGATCGTAAACTGCTAGGCGGCCATAATCAATGCGGGGTCGCTGAATGGACTTTCATGTCTGCGTCCGTATGCTTTGACTCTGAACCAATAATAAGTGCCTGGTGTAAGGTTTCCAATGTTGATTTTGCTTTTAGAAGTTATACCAACCGTTGCCCACTCTGAGTTTTGGTCATTGGGGTCAGTTGTGGTCATTTCTACATGATTGCTAACTGAATTAACCACGGGTTTCCACTTTAGCTTGACCATTCCTCCGTAATCCGTTCTCTTTGCCATCAGTGATTCGGGCCTTTGAAGAGGTGCGGTTTCGTTGGCCTCTTTGCGTATGTCAAATCCCGAGGTTAGGATAACATTGGCATCGCCTTCTGCCATGAAGGATACATAAAGCGAGAGTTTACGCAGCATATTTTTCAATTCATCGGTTACTGTATTCCGATTGGCGATTGCAATGCGGTCACCGTCGCTACTTTTAATGTCCAATGCTTCTAGCTTTTCTCGTTTTACAGCTATTTCGGCCAAGGTAGGTGAGGGATCGGGAAAGTGTGCGTTGCCATTCATACTCGATTCTACCGATAGGCAGTAGAAAATTAAATCAGAAGTATTGAGTTTGGCAATGCCTAGTTTAAGTTTGGCCATGATTCCGTTGTGTAATTCGGTTTCTTTGATTGAGTCTTACGCAATCGAGCATTTTTTTGTTACGTTTTTGCCAAATTCTTTTTGGAAAAGGGGAGGAGCATAGAAGAAAAGAGGGATTCCCTATTGGAAAAGGCGGCTTGTCCACAGGAATTGACCAAGAGTCAATAATCAATTGAGAATACCTTGAAGGAAAAGGCTAATAGTCTTTGGGGTATTTTCATTTTCCTATTGGAAAAAGGAATTTTCCTTTTAGGAAAGGGGAAAAGGGTAAAGGGAAAAGAGAGGAGTTAAAAGGGAATGGAGGTTTTTTTGCTGTATTGATTCTAAGTTGTTGCCATACCCAGGCGATACAATCGCGCGGCAAGGGTTGAGGAGGATCAATACTTTGTTCTTAGAGCATTCTTTTTAGAAGGTTAAATTGGGGCAATCCGTATAGAGGTGTCAAATCGACTTTATGGCAACATTGTTTTTTTAATCCCTTTTTTCAGCGATAAAAAAGGGAGAAAAAATCTTGAGAAAGATAAGGCGTTTTTGTGCCCTTTGCGCAAGCTACCCCTTCTGCAAAACCGATGTTAGCGACGGCGGGTAAAAAATGAGAACGGCTTTGTTTATTGAAATAAAACGCTGCTTTATAAATTGCTTTACCACCCTCTTGCATCTAACGCTGGATCATTCTCCGTCACTCCTCCGGAGTGATTGGGCGTAGGACGGGATTAAAGAAGTGGCCTTAATGGGTGGAGGTTTTATTGTGTTTGGAATAACCCACCATATGGCATATTTGCTCGTAATGACCTAAGTACTTTCTTTCATATAGTCTTGCCATTGGACCAATACGTATTTTGTGCGGTTGTTTTCGGTGCGGGTGAGGTATCCGTATTCGTAGCAGAAAAGGTACACGTCGCCTTTTGTGTTTTTCCAGTAGTGTGTAAAGTATTTCGGGTCAAAACCCTCTTTGATCAAGGTTTCTTTTCGGATGGTGGCTTTTCCTGCTTGGTTGTAGTGCTTGAGCAGCTTTCCAGCCACGCGATACAATCCCGCGGCAAGGGTTTAAATAGTAGCTATCACGGTTTTGGGGAGAAGACCCTGCTTACCTGCGTAATCGATTGCATTTTACCGTTTTCGGATGATCAATATTTCATCGTCAGAGAACTCCATCCAAGCCAAATTATAGATGTAGTAAAATGTTTTGCCACGGGAATTGACATGTAAGTGGGTGTGGTACATAAATCGAAACTTTTTGGTTTCCAAAGCATTTCGGTAGACCTTGATTTGCGATTTGTTCTTGCCCAAGAGTTCCAGTAGGATTCCATGGTTTCTTTTGAGGTATCCGTTTATTTCAATGGCGGCTTTTTTGGAGGCGTAGCGTAGTTTGGAGTGATAGACGTTTTTACAAGCCTGCGAGCAGAAAATCTTGTCGGTTCTTCCGACGATGGGTTCGTGACAAATCTTGCACTTTCTTCTCATCTACTCATTTGCTGTACAGTCAAATATAGCTTATCCGTTTGTAACCGTTAAAAACGTTTATAAACGTTTAGCTACGCTTATTGGGGTCTTGGTTGAGTAGATTGTCCAAACAAACCAAAAATTACCGGAAATGGCTACCAGACGAATCACGTTAAAGAACTTATTCATAGCCGATCAGCGGCAGATCGGGCTTCAATTCTACCCCGATCATGTTCTTCAGGCATTGGTGAAAACCTTGCCTGATGTGCAGTGGAGCCAAAAGTTTGGGATGGTCTACGTTCTCAATACCCCATCCAACTTGGACTTGCTGTTCAAAACCTTTGCAGGAGTAGCCTGGATAGACTGCGGGCTCTTTACGGGAAGACGCGCGCGACAAGACAATCCGGAACTAGAGCTCGATCCCGCTCTGATCAATAAGTCAAAGCGGCTTCCGCCATGTCCGCCCGAGTTTATCCAAAGGCTTCAAATAAGCCGCTACTCAACGAGTACCGCCAGAACGTACATTCACTATTTTCGGGTTTTTATGGGCCATTTCAAGGATAAGAAGCTCCTTGAAATCAATGAAAGAGACATTCTCAATTACATACAAGGATTGGTAAACCTTGGTAAATCAGATACCTATGTCAATCAGATGCTCAACTCGGTTAAATTTTACTATGAAGTAGTGCTGGAGATGCCCAATCGGTTTTACTCCATCGACAGGCCGCGCAAAAAGAAGGAGTTGCCTGAAGTGATCAGTCAAGAAGAGGTAAAACTTTTGCTGAATGCCATACCCAATCTCAAGCACAAATGTATTGTTCAGACCCTATATTCGGCGGGCTTGCGGCGGCATGAACTACTTAGCTTAAAGCCACACCATATCGATAGCAAGCGCATGGTAATAAAAGTAGAGCACGGAAAGGGAGGTAAGGACAGACTAACCCTTTTGAGCCCTACCTTGCTTACGAATCTGCGATCCTACTTCAGAGCTTACAAGCCGAAGAACTATCTTTTTGAAGGCAAGCAAGGTGGCCAATACAGCGCAACCAGTGTACGAATGATCATCCATACAGCGGCAAAGAAAGCGGGGTTAAAGCAGCGGATCACACCGCACATCTTGCGGCACAGTTTTGCTACACATTTATTGGAGGCGAATACGGACTTACGCTACATTCAATCACTGCTGGGGCACAGCAGTACAGTGACAACAGAGATATACACACATGTGGCCACCAAGAACATTTCTCAGATTCAGAGTCCGCTTGATAGCCTTTAATTTGTTATACTTGTATAGACATTACACCGATGAGCTGAGACGGTTCAAGAGTTTCTTCATCCAGCTACGCCCATAGGTGAAATAAGCGCAATAGCGCTTATCCAATTGTTGGGCCACATTATAAAGAGAAACGTAAAAACACAATAAATGAAAAAGGACTTGGACCCGAAACATCAATTGATAATGGACTTTATAGATGCAGATGTTGGGCACATTGACACATCATTCAAGGTTATTGATAACATTTCAATCACCGAAATAAACGGGTATATTAAAATACATGAACATTTTACTAAGGAAGTTCGGGAAGACCCAATTCTGAAATCTCGTCTTGAGAAAACGATAAGGTATATTCGTAAGCCCGAAACAACTCTGCAAGTCGTCGAAAAGGAATTGAAACGGATTCAGAATCCCCAAACCCCAAATATATAGAGTTTGAATCCTTGTAAATGCCGACAATGTAATCTTCGGACGTTCTTAAATAATCAAAACGCTCATTTTGTAGCTCTTTAAACCTGCTCATACCCCAAATTTACTACCTTCACTAACTAACTTTGTTATTGAAAAGATGGAAGAATATGAGTCATACTGCGAGAAACTCTCAATCGATGAGCTGAGAGAAGAGATATTCAAGCTTACGCGTCCAGATGACAAATCTCATGCTTCTAATTCTACATTCGCTCTCGGAACCTATTTACTTAAACTGCAAGAGAAATCAAACTACTCCCCAATTTTTCCACTTGAACTATCTCCAATTCCAAAAAATGAGCTTCGTGAATGGGGTGAGCAGTATTCTAAAAGAGTACTTATCGGTCAAGGCGGACTCCAAAAATTTCAAGTTGATGCTGCTTTAAGCTACACTTCCTTTCAAAACCTAACAAAGGAACAGTGGAAGAAAATAAGCTCAGGAGAAATAGACAATTTTCTTTTGTACGTTGAAGACAAGAAAAAGAAAGGTAACTCAGAACACGAATTACCTAATGAATATAAATTACTTGCTGATAATTATTTAGAAGAATATAAAACTGCTAAATCACTGCTTTTTAAGGGATTAGATAATTATCAAAAAAAGCTTTCTGGATGCTACATTCCAATAATAATTGCGATAGTTGCAATTGGTGCTTTAATTTGGTACTTCTTCTTTTAAAAACACAATTTGGACATGGAACTATTTGAATGCCTTCAACTTGTTGCAATAATTTTAGGCCCAGCAATCGGCGTGGCTTTAACTATTCTGTATACAAACCTAAAGTCTAAAAAGGATTTGAAAAGAAAAGAGTTTTTAAATCTAGTCGCGTATCGTAAATCTATCCCAGTTAGTCAAGTTTTTGTTGACAGCCTGAATAAGATTGATGTGATTTTTAAAAACGACGCTCAAATTATAGCAGAATGGAAAAAGGCGCAAGCGGAATTAAAGAAAAAGCCATTCAATATCACCGACTTTGATAATAGAATGCTCGATTTACTAAAGGTAATGGGTGAATCGTTAGGGTATAACATGGATAGACAAACTGACCTTAGCGATTTTTACACTCCCGAGAATCACTATAGCGCTCTCCAACTTCAAGTAACTTTGAATCAAGAGTTTTTAAGAGTATTAGAAAACTCCGAATCCTTTTCCACACCAAAGAAAAAATAGATGCAGTTCTATACATCAACCACTCTATAAAACCAGCATAATACTTAATGAAAACTATGTCAATTAGCCAGACTACAAATACCTCAAGATAGCGCATAAAAATAAATAAAAACGTGGCCCAACAAGGTATATAGTGCATGGCTCATGCTTCGCCACGACACCATATACAGACCGTTGGCGTTCATTTACATCAATATGTCTTAATGCAACAATAATCAACTAGAGAACACGAAAAATCGCACTAAAAAATAAAGTGGTACATAAAACTATCTATGTCTGAATTTGAAAATACTCGACAATTATGGATTGAGAAAGGCTATGAGCAGTTTGCTTTGTTCGGCCCGGAATATTTGAGTATTAATAAACTCAGTAAGGCCATTGGTTTTTCTCGGGCTTCATTTTATCACCATTTTGGGGATATAGATGTCTTTACCGAAGAATTACTCAACTTCCATTGGCAGATAGCCAAAGAGTTCAATAGGATGGGTAAAGAGAATTGTATAAACCTATTTCCAGATTTATACGATCTACTAGGGCAAAATCCTATACCCTTGCAATTTAGTCTACAGTTATTTCATCATCGTAGCCAACCTACATTTAATTACCTATTTGTTAGAACATACCAGGCAACAGCAAAAAGCTTTGCCTTAAAACTCTTCAGTAAGCATTTTGATTTAGCCCAACCGTCAGATGAGGTATATCTATTGTGGTTAACCTTCGGTGAAGCTTGGTATTCAAGGCTAACCCCAGATGATCTGACTTCCGAGACTCTTCAGCATCATGCACAAGAAATTCTCAGGTGCTTCTTCTTCTTTAAGGATTCCACTCTTTACCCTAGGTTTCAAAGCACACTTTAGATTGCTGATTAATATCGAGAATCACTAGACAAGCCTGTCTAGACAGGGGCCTCTGATATATCTAATTTTAAGAATTATTACATCTCAGCTTGGCAGAGGGGTAATGCATTCTTTGAATCCATCACTTGCTGCTTCACATCCTTCTCACTAACTATCCTAGGGTAAAGGAGCTGGGAATCACTTTTGTTGAGATGGATGTAATTACATCCATGGATTTTGCCTTAAATATTAATTAACACTATCATGAATAAGGTAACGCGGTTCTTTTTGACATTGACATTTATATCTGTTGCAAGTATTGGAACAGTACATGCCCAATCAAATTGGGAAGGAGGTATTCGATTTGGCGATCGTTGGTCAGCAGATTTTACAGTTCCTATGCAGTCTGTAAGATTTCACCCCTCTGTATATTTTGATCGATTTGGAATTGGAGGATACTTTGACTGGATGTATGCCTTATCGGATGGCCCTTCGGGATTAAAGTTTTACCCTGGTTTAGGACCGGAAGTGTTTTTTGGCAAAAAGGTAGATGTTGCCATTGCTGGAAATTTTGGTGCAGAATATTCCTTTGATTTTCCATTGACCATTGGATTCGACTGGAGGCCCGGGTTTACTTTGACCAACGATTTTAAATGGAAGTCAAGCAACTGGGGTATCATGGCTAGGTATCGGTTTGGCGCCGGGTCAAAATTAGTTAGAACTAACTAGACCACTCATACAAGAATCATTCAACAGTAGAATCTAATAATGAAACAGCTTAGTATTTTTCTTTCAATTGGTTTCCTCATTCTATTTGCTGCTCCAACATGCGCGCAAGATGAAGGAACCAAAACTCAAGTAGGTGGCATCCGTGTAGGATGGAATTACTCTCAGTATTTTAATGATGGTAATCCTGTGGTAGGTACCTCAGATTATTCTTCATTCTATGCCGGATTCTATCGTGATAACCGGATTGCACAAATACTTCGATTGGGTACTGGTGTTGAGTATTATCAGAACGCAGCTTTTACCAATGACAACAACAAAAGAGTGCTCCATTATATTGGCGTGCCAGTATACTTGAAAGTTAAGCTCGGCCCAGTCTTCGCGCTAAGTGGTTTTGAACCAAGTTTTAAGGTAGGTGAAAATTATACGGTGTTGGGTTTAGAGGTAGATCCTCCAAAAAAGACGAATGGATTTGACGCTCCATTTTTTCTTGGTGCAGGAGTAAATATTGCCATTTTCACTGTTGAGCTAAGGTACCACTGGGGAACTATTGATGTCTTTAACAGTGCTAGAAGTCAGTACCTGCAGGTTGGTGGGGCGGTTTCCTTTTAAGTAATACACAAACATTGACAACGCTTATTAACGAGTTGAGAACCCGAAATTAATTCAGCATGAAAATTAAGTTAATGTTTTCCATTTTATCAGCATTTCTCCTATTTGGGTGTGGGCAAAAACCAGCTGAGTTAACACCAGACGAAGCCAAAGAAATTGCCAAGGAAGCTTATATCTATGGTTTTCCGTTAGTTCTCAATTACAAAACGATGTATAGTTATACCATTGATAAAAACTCAACTGAATTTAAAGGGGATTTTAATCATTTGGGATGCGCAGCTAGAGTATATACTCCTGAAGACAAGGCAGTTATTACGCCAAATTCAGATACGCCTTATTGTATGGGATGGATAGATTTGAGAGACGAACCAGTGGTATTTACGATTCCAGAGATTGAGAAGGAACGCTTTTACCAAGTACAACTCGTTGACATTTACACTCATAATTTTGCCTATATCAGTACCGTAGCAAAGGGGAATGTTCCCGGTAAATACCTAATAGCAGGACCTGAATGGAAGGGAGAAGTTCCTCAAGGTATTACAGAAGTTCTTCCTTGTGAAACTCAATTTCTTCTTGCCATTGCTCGCACACAAGTCTTTAATCCAGACGATCTTGATAAGGTTAGAAATATTCAAGAAGGCTACATAATTGAACCGCTAAGCACTTTCTTAGGAACGAAAGCACCAGCTTCCGCAGCGACTTTAGATTTCCCTGAGTGGAAGGATGGAACGGAGTTTAGTGCAGGGCTATTCCCCTATTTTGACTTTGTGTTGACCTTGGTTAAGACACCAAAAGAAGAGCAAGACCTAATGAAAAGGTTTGCAAAGATTGGATTGAATGACAAAGGCGATTTTGACATTAACAACTTCTCTCCAGAGATACAGGAGGCATTGGAAGAAGGCGCTCAAGAGGGTCTTGCAGCCATGAAAGAATTTGCTGGTAAGATAGTTAGTGATCCCTTAGCAAGCGGGAAAATATTTGGCACCAGAGCATTTTTAAACAAGAGTGCAAAAGATAATTACGACTTGGACGAGTTGTTTATCCCTCGTGCAGTTGGCGCACTCATGGGTATTTATGGAAATTCAGGAGCGGAGGCTATTTACCCTACCTATTTGGTGGATGCAGAGGATATTCCTTTAGACGCATCAAAAAGCAACTATACCATCACATTTAAAAAAGGGGAGTTTCCACCGGTACAAGCATTTTGGTCGCTTACAATGTATGATGGAAAAACGCAACTACTGATAGATAATCCTTTAGATCGATACCTTCTTAATTCTCCTATGTTGGCTCAATTTGTACTTAACGAAGATGGCTCTCTGACTTTTTATATTCAAAAAGAGTCACCAGGTGCAGACTTAGAATCAAACTGGCTACCTGCTCCTGATGGTCCTTTTTATACCACGATGAGACTTTACGGCCCTAAAGAAGAAGTACTAGAAGGAGCATGGATAAGTCCACCAATGATAAAAAGCAACAGATGAGGTGAAACTCAAAATCACTTCGACCTATTCTTCTATTTCTTATTGAAAGCGTACAAACAATAAACCAAACGAAATGAAAAAGCAGCACTTTATCCTCATCCTTTCAATATTCTTGGTTGGGATGGCAAAGGCACAAGTTGATACAACTCAACCAGACAACACCACAGTTCAAGAGCCTAAAAGTCAAAATAATAACCAAGGCACAAAAAGAGCGTCAAGCGATTTTAAAATTTATGGCGGATTATCGGTTAGTACAATAATCTTATCTGGCTCAGATGCAGAGGCCGCTTTTTCGTCGGGTTATGCGCTTGGAGCTTCTTACAGAAAAGGGAAATATTCCTACTGGGAAATTGGGGCGAATTACAACGGGTCGGTTGTTGGATTTGAAGATGCCTTGAGGACCGATAAAACGCTAGAGTTTAGACAACTTAACTTCCCTGTGACGGTTGGGCTCAATATCCTGGGGGGGACGGGCCGTGTGCTGGGTGTTCGGGCCTTTGGTGGGGTCGTTCCAGGAGTCATAACTGAAGTTCTCTCCAATCCTTTCCAACTTTCAAAAAATGACTTTAATGAATTTCAAATGGGAGGGAGACTGGGTGTCGGTGTAGATGTACTATTCCTCTTTGTTGAGATGGATTACACCTACGGTTTTTTGGATATGCTCCAGGATCAAGGCTCTAACTTAAGTCAAGTGAATTTTCTGGTGGGGTTTAGGTTTTAAAACAGAGAAAAATTGAGTCAAACTAAACTCAACCTCAAAATATGAATATGATGAAAAAGGTAGCGCCGATACTACTACTTGCTGTTTCAATATTTGGAACATTGAGTGCTCAGGAATCTAAGGAAGAATTAGCAGAAGCTGCTGCAAACCCGTTAGCAGATTTAATAAGCCTCCCGTTTCAGAATAATCTGAATATGAATTATGGAGAATTCGACCGTAATGTAAATGTCTTAAACATTCAACCAGTTGTTCCTCTTGCAGGTGGAAAAATAATTACCCGGACAATTTTCCCTATTGTCAGCATACCGGACTTTGGCAATGAAAGTGGAAACCTCTCTTCAGGCTTAGCAGATATTGTGTTTACCGCATTTTACGTTCCCGAAAGTAAGGGTTTAATGTGGGGTTTCGGCCCTGTTGTGGAATTACCAACTGGAGGAGACATACGCGGCACCCAAAAATGGAGTGCCGGGCCATCGCTTGTGGTTTTGGTGCAACCTGGCGATTGGACGCTAGGAGGACTAATAAATAATACTTGGTCATTTGCCGGAAACTCAGATCGCGGTGATGTGAATCATATGCTCTTAAATTTATTTGTAGTTCGTCAATTGGGTGGAGGCTGGTATGTAAACAGTGCACCCATCATTACCGCAGATTGGACGGTTGACGCTGATGATCGATGGATAGTTCCATTGGGAGCCGGTGGCGGAAAAGTTGTTATGCTTGGTGGAAAGCTACCCTTGAATCTGCAGAGCCAGTTGTACTACAACGTGGTTCGTCCAGATTTTGGACCAAAGTGGCAATGGCGCGTGCAAGCGCAATTTCTGCTACCTACAAGCCTTTTTTCTAAAAAATCCAACGACTAAAAACCACATTGATGAAAACAATAAAATACAGCTTGATTTTGATTGTGATATTGGCATCATTAAT
This sequence comes from Cryomorphaceae bacterium 1068, assembly GCA_027214385.1. Taxonomy (NCBI): domain Bacteria; kingdom Pseudomonadati; phylum Bacteroidota; class Flavobacteriia; order Flavobacteriales; family Cryomorphaceae; species Cryomorphaceae bacterium 1068. The sequence goes on from JAPVXR010000016.1 coordinate 90,069, forward strand.
AGCCTGCAATAACACAGAAGAGAATCAGCAAAAAAGCAGTTTAAAGAATCTGACAGGGGAAGTTTTACCCTTCCCCGAACCACCATCAGCGAGTACTACAGGTAAAACACTTGCCGATTCAAAACATAAGTGGCGTACCGCTGAGAATCATCTACCTGCAGATGCCCCGAACATTGTCATTTTCATGACCGATGATGCGGGATTCTCCAATCCCGAGACATTTGGTGGTCCTGTTCATATGCCAACGATGGACCGTTTGGCTAAATCAGGAATTAGCTACAATGCATTTCATACCACTGCCATGTGTTCTCCTACAAGGGCATCACTGTTGACAGGACGCAACCATCATCGGGTGGGTGCGGGTCAGATTGCTGAACTGGCTTCAGACTGGGATGGCTATGTCGGGAAAATACCGAAGTCTACGGCAACCTTTGCTACAGTGCTCAATGCATATGGTTACAACACGGCTGCCTTTGGAAAATGGCACAACACACCAATTACTGATATTACCAAACTCGGGCCATTCGATCGCTACCCAACAGGATTAGGGTTTGATTATTTCTATGGCTTTTTGGCTGGAGAAACCTCACAATACGAACCTGTGTTGTTTGAAAACACAAATCCCATCCAGGCGCCACACGACTCAAAATATCACTTGACCGAAGACTTGGCGGAAAAAGCCATTCAGTGGATTAGAACCAGTAAAACATTAAATCCTGATAAACCATTTCTTGTGTATTTCACACCAGGTGCGGTTCATGGCCCTCACCATATTTTCAAGGAATGGGCAGATAAATATGACGGGAAATTTGACGAAGGCTGGGAAGCATTACGAACCATGACTTTTGCAAAACAAAAGGAATTGGGATGGATTCCTCAAGATGCTGTACTCAACCCATTGGCTTCAACCCAGCAAAAATGGGACGATATTCCGACCTCACAGCGCGAATTTCAATCTCGTTTGATGGAAATTTATGCAGGGTTTTTAGAACACACTGATGTGCAGTATGGCAAGATTGTAGATGAACTCGAACGTCAGGGACAACTTGAAAACACCCTGATTATCTACATTAACTCAGACAACGGGCCTTCCTCTGAAGGTATGAACGGAACCATCTCTGAACTTTTGGCTCAGAATTCAATGCCATCAACCATTGAAGAACACATTGAAGTACTCAATAAAGACTACGGTGGAATGGATGCCTTGGGTGGACCGAAGCTCGACATCATGTATCACCACGGTTGGGCCTATACCGGTTCATCACCATTTCAAGGGACCAAACTGGTGGCAGCACATTTAGGAGGAACACGAACACCGATGGTTATTTCATGGCCTGCAAAAATTAAACATGATGAAACACCGCGGTCACAGTTTCATCATGTGAATGATATTGCGGCTACCCTATTTGACATTTTGGACATCACTCCTCCTAAGATGGTAAATGGCATAGAGCAACAGCCATTGGATGGCGTATCGATGGCTTACACTTTTGATCAGCCTGAAGCAAAATCAACTAAGAAAACGCAATATTTTGAAATCCTCGGTAGTCGAGGTGTATATCATGAGGGTTGGTTTGCAGGTACACCCGGTCCAAAACCACCATGGTCTACAGATCCAACAGGGATAATTAATTGGGAACCTGAAAAAGAAGTTTGGGAACTCTATAATTTAGAAGAAGACTATGCGCAATCAAATAATATAGCTTCAGACAATCCAGAAAAATTAGCTGATTTGAAAGATATTTTCGACAAAGAAGCTACTGATAATTTGGTCTACCCAATTGGTGCATCCATGTATACGGTGTTCTTTCATCCGGAGGAACTGCCTTCATCTCCACTAAAAGAATGGTCTTTTTATGAAGGTCAAAACCGAATTCCTGAAGCCATGGCGCCAAAGTTCCTAAGTGGACGCTCAACCTTGGCAGTTATTGATGCAGAAATTAATGAAGGTGCAGAAGGGGTGCTTTTTGCTGTAGGTGGTATCTCATCAGGATTTACTGTGTACATAGATCAGGGCGTTTTAAAAGCCGAATACAATGCTATGACCTTGAATCGCTACAAGATTCGTTCTAAATCAGCCATTCCAACCGGTAAGGTAAAAATAGAAGTAGAAACCAAGTATGATTCTGAGGAACGAATGGCTCCTGCCACCATTACTTTAAAAGTCAATGGTAAAGAAGTTGGGCAAGGGCGAATAGAACGATCTGTACCAAGTATTCACACCGCATCTGAAACCTTTGATGTTGGCGCGGATTTGGGATCACCTGTAGCGCTGGATTACTTTGATAGAGCACCATTTAGGTTTAACGGTAAGATCGAGAAGATAAATATTAAATATATTGATTAGGGCCGCAACTGTCGCAGCTTTGGCGGTTTTAGAAGAATAATTAAACTATCATAAGATGAAAAGAAGTATTAGTGCAATACTGTTAGTCGTGATTTTTGCAGGATGTCAGCAAGAGGCAGCAGTTGAAGAAAAAACGAGCGTTCAAACGTACAAGATGACCACCGAAATACCCATTGGTATTTTGACTCCTGATAAGGTAGAAACAAGTATTGGTACATTGGAGTATTTCGATGGCGTTCCTTCAAAAGAAACATCGAAAAATGTATACGACTATTTGGACCGAATGCGCGGTGTGGATGCCTTTATGAAAGGCATTCCCGGTGCTTCGGTGAGAGGTTTAATACTTGGGTTAGAAGAAGTAGGAGTAGATGATTACAACAAAGTAGGCATCACAAAAACTTTGTTAGATTCAAAATCGCTTCTCCTAACGGCAAACACCTCTACCATCTATGTGACTCCTTATATAAATGTTGGGAAAAGCGGCCCCATAGTTATGGAAACTCCTCCGGGCATGTTGGGTGCTTTTAACGATGCATGGTTTCGGTATATAGCCGATATCGGACCTTTTGGAGAAGACAAAGGTAAAGGCGGCAACTATTTGATACTACCCCCGGGGTATGAGGGTGAAGTTCCGGAAGGTTACTTTGTCATTCAGTCCCCGACCAACAGAGTCTTTGTTTTCACAAGAACATCCATTGCAAATGGCATAGAAAAAGCCGTAAAGATGATTGGTGAAAACCTAAAAATATATCCATTGGCTGAAAAAGACAATGCTAAAAAAATGGAGTTGGTAGACATTTCTGGTGTAGACTTCAATACGGTACACACCAACGACTTTTCATTCTATGAGCATTTAGCAGAATGGATTAATGAGGAGCATGTTGATATGCTGGATAATCAAACAAAAGGCCTCTTTGCCTCCCTCGGTATTGAAAAAGGAAAGCCTTTTGCACCTGATGTACGAATGAAAAAGATCCTTACTGAAGCTGTTGCCATAGGAAATGCTGCAGCCCGCTCCATTACCTACTATCCACGTACCGATATGAATTTGGAGGGTGTTGAAATTTATCCCGATTCAGAAAGTTCCTGGATCATGGCTTTTGCCAACAAGAACGTGTTCTTCACTACTGAAACCGGAGGCTATAATACCGATGCATTGGATATGTTCCACTATAACTATACGGCCGTTACTCCGGCTATGGCTGTTACTATGGAAGGAGCAGGATCTGATTACGCCATTGCATTTCTGGAAAGAGATAAAAATCCCTTCGATGGCGCAAAAGAATACAAATTGCATATCCCGGCCAATGTACCGGTTAATGATTTTTGGGCGGTAACGATATATGATACTCAAACCCGTTCATTGCTGCAAACCGATCAGCAATTTCCAACAGTGGGTAGTCTAACGGAAGGATTTAAACAAAATGAAGATGGTTCTTTCGATGTCTTCTTCTCACCAAACCCTAGACCAGGTCAGGAAAATAATTGGTTACAAACCATTCCGGGAAAAAGTTTTATAGTCATCCTTCGTGTATATGGCCCCTTAAAGCCATGGATTGAAAAAACATGGAGACCAGGTGAAGTTGAATTGGTGAAATAGAAAAAGTGAAAAGCCATTCATTAATTGCAGATAATGGATCATTCGAGCACAGATACTATTGCCTTCTAAAACGGTTTTTTGGGGTAGGAAAATAGTTGTGTTGTGAACTTTAAGTCATTTGTATGGATTGTTCTTTTTAGCATAGGTTTAAAGCCAACAGTCAATGCTCAAGACACTCTAGGCGGCATCGTTACTGATCAAATCTGGTTGGATTATAAAGTATCCTACCCGCTTTCAAAAAAGGTGAATTTTCACGGTGACTTTGGGGCAAGAACCATTTTTCCGAATGAGTGGTACAGATATGTTATCAGACCTTCCATTAGCTATAAACTACCTAAACGGTTTCTTCCGAATTTGTACCACAATTCACAATTAACAGGTGGTGTGGGTTTTTTCTATACACACAATTTATCAGAATCTAATCGTTTGAAGATTCGGCCTTTCCAAGGGATTAAGGTAACATGGCCTGATCGTCCGAAAATCAATATTTGGCATTATGTAAGGCTGGAAGAGCGTTTTGATATAGAAACAACAAATTGGAAAAACACGTTTGGACTTAGACTTCGCTACCAGGCAGAAATGGTACTCTTTTTAAAAGGCGAATGGCTTAGTTTTAACGACGGTGTTTACATTCCTGTTGGTCTTGAACTTTTCTGGAATCTTATAGGAGTGAAACAGTTTAATGATGCTGTTAGAATTACTCCGGGTATTGGCAAGGAATTTTCTCCATCATGGAAAGGTGAATTTGGTCTTGGGTATTTTTATACTCGAAATACTGTTGAAGACGTATTTGGTACAAATGATATTGTTTTTAGATTAAGAGTTTTTCATACCTTTTTGAAACTGTAATTTTATTTTACAATGCCCCCTGAAATGGTTCTTTCGATATCTATTTCTCCCCAAACCCTACTCCGGGTAATGAAAACAATTGGTTATGAACCATTCCAGGAAAGAGTTTTTTAGTGATCATACGAGTCGATGGCCCATTAAAACCATGGATAGACAAGACATGGAGACTTGGTGTGATTCCTTTGATAGTAGAATAAAAAAGAAACGAAACGCCAACAATGGGTAAAATGCATAAGCTCCTGAAGTCGCTTACGACATCTTACCCGAGCCGTTGTAGCACATTAGAAAAACCGAATGGGAATATTTAACAAAAAGAAGAAGTGGGGAAATTTTAATGGGAACATTAATATCTATGACGACCTCAAATCTTCCGATATCCCCAAATTAATTCAGGAAAAAGACATTCATTCCCTCCAGTTTTTTGAATTCAAAAACCCAAGTAAAAAGACTTGGGACGTATTAAATTCATTTTATAAAGAATACCCTAATATCGGACTGAGAATTGTTTGGTATGACCAAATGAATTTCGATTTCTATTCCCAATTGCCCGCATTACGGAATATTGATATTTCTTCATTTCACACTTCTGACTATACACCACTATTACAAAATAAACTGCTGACTGACTTAGGTATAGGGGAAACTAAATCCAGGGCAGTTGACTTGAGTTTTATTAGTGAGTTCAAAGATTTAACGACACTTTGGATAGACGGAATGAAGAAAGGACTTGAGAATGCATCCAAGCTCGAGAAACTTGAACGTCTTACTTTTCGTGGCGTTAAAATGAATAATCTTGACTTAATCAACAATCTTGAAAAGCTAAGACAATTAAGGTTGCTTTTTGGAAGCTACAAGAATTTGGACGCAATCTCGAATGTAAAAAGTATTAGAACACTTGAAATAAGCAGAACTAGGCAAATTCCTAACTACGATTTTTTAAAGTCTATGGAGAATCTAAATTCACTGTACTTTGAAGGGATGTCTAAAATGGAGAAGTTACCTGACTTATCAGGATTGATAAACTTGAAAAGAATTCAGATAGACAACAATAGTCGATTAATAGACATAACTAACCTTAATCAACTTCAAAATCTGGAGACTTTTCTGTTGTTTTTCCCCGAGAACTTTAAGGCTGCTTATCGCAAGGACTTATTTAAACAAGCGATTGACTTTCTTCTAGAATCTGAGACTGTTAAATACACAAACCTATTCTTTTGGCTTGATGATGACATTAAAAAGCAGCTTGAAGAAAAAGGCATTAAAAAATGGGATTATGGAATGGATATTTAAAATAAAAACGTGCTACAACACGGTATATAGCAAATAGGGCGTGCAGTGGTTTAGGAAAGTTCAGAGCTATTAACAAACACCGCCAAATCGTTGATTTGGCTTTTAAAATGAAAAAGATAAAAACAAAATACAACGATTTGGCTCAGTACAAACTTGAAAGTTTATCGCTTTCTACTGCCCTACTTGCCATATACTAAACGTTGGCATTAATTAGATGAAAGGACTAGCAATCATATTTATTCTATCCATTTGCAATGGATGCTCAGATAGTCAGACTCTCGAGGGGTCATATTGCTCTTCGACTGACAGCTACACTCATTGCTATTCTTTCCGAGCAGATAAAACTTTTGATTTTTATTACCGCACACGATTGGGTGTAATGGACGGCTATGGTGAATATGAAGTATCTAAAGACACACTTCACCTGAATTTCATTGAGAAAAAACAGAAACTCAGAGGACGGAATAAGGTAAATTATAGCTCACCTCATTCGGCCGATTCTGTTGAACTAAAAATAAAAGTCATTGATGAACATCGAGAACCAGGTATGTTTGTCAATTATATTGTAAGAGCCTTACATAGTTCAGATTCTACAGAAATTCTTACTGGTGGCTCCACAGATTTTTTCGGCCATTCGACCATTAGGCTGCCAAGAAAAAAATTAAAAGGAAGTATTCAATTTATTTACGCCCAGACCGAAACAATCGAAGTTGAAATAGATCTTGCAAAAAGTGCTCAACTTGAAGTAATGACTCATCCAAAATTCTCTTTGAGCATTATCGATCAAACTTGGCAAATGAACATAGCCGAAATTAATGATTCTTCATTGTTTCTTGACACTCGGGCTGTATTAAAGAAGCAATCAAAACCACAAAAGTTCTTTCTGATTAGTGAATCTAACTACATATTGGAACGAAGTCGATTGCCCGCAGATAAATACTTTACTAAAGACACAGTTGAAATCGACCTTTTTACAAATATAATTGGGCCTAATCAGATTGAATTAAAATACGGGGAAAACTACCTTCTTTATCTAGATGAAAATGACTTGAAGTTTTTAATAGAGGCGTCTGGTAATGACAAGGAGAATGAGCAATTCCTAGACAACCTACTCAATCAGGAAAACAATTCCATTGCAACCATGAAATACGATTACTGGTTAGACGAATATCTCTCTACACTGTTTAGTCTAGGTAAGTTGAGAATTTATGACAAGCGCAAGGAAGGTTTTATATCACGAACATTCTCTACTGTGAAGGAATATGGCTCCATGATCGATAGAGAGTATACTTCTCCAAGTGGTGAATCATTATTTTACGAGAACTTGATGATTACTTACTCTATACCAATGTTAAGGGAGAATAAACCTGAAAAAGAATAAGAACTAATGCCAACAAAACCTAAGAAAACATAGCCTCCGGCATACGTTTCTTAGCTTAGGCGTTGGGTGTAATAAAGAACAGGACGAATGAAGATTAAATTTAAACCATCAAATACCGATTTTTTTAAAGAGCTAAATGAAAAAGTTCAAGGCTTGGTAACTTCTGAAGTTCTCTCTAAAAATCAAAGATTAATGAAGGTGAAATTCTTTTTCTACTTCACATTATACCTTTTCTTTTTCGGACTGTTATTTCTTGACGGGATATCGAATAATTTTCTTTTACTGATTATTACTTATTCTATGTTTGGATTATCAGGCATTTTATTGGCTTTTAACTCTTCGCACGATGCGGTACACAATACATTATTCAAGAGTAAAAATCAGAATAAAGTAGCTCATTATTTAATTTTCAATCTTCAAGGCGTAAATGCTACCCTGTGGAAAACAAGACATCTCTCTTCACATCACATCTTTCCAAATGTAGATGGTTGTGATGCAGATATTGACAACAATCCTTTCATAAGACTTTCAAAAACTCATGACCGAAAATGGAATCATAGGTTTCAACATCTCTATGCGCCTTTTGTCTACTGCGCTTATACATTACACTGGATTTTAGTGAAAGACTTTATCTACTTGTCAAAAAAAGAGGTAGCTAATATGAAAAACCTATCATACTCTTGGCTCTTCATATTGGAAGTTATCGTTCTTAAAGCTCTCTACTTCTCGTTTATACTTTTAATTCCGTGCTACTTTTCTGATTTATCCTTCGCTAATTGGATTATTGCGTTTTTAATTATGCACTCATTTATATCGCTATTTTTCGTTTTAACTCTGATCATTTCTCATCTTACTACCGAGACTAGTTTTCCAACGCCCGATCTTAATGGTGTATTACCGACTTGTTATCACGAACATCAGTTATCTGTTTCTTTAGATTACCATCCTACAAGTAGATTAGCTAACTGGATTTTTGGTGGCTTCAATTCACACGCTGCACATCATTTATTTCCTAAGCTACCACATACGATGTACACTTTTATAACTCCGGTTATTCAAGAAACCGCAATTAAATTCTCTTTGCCTTACAATCAATTGACAATTATGAAAGCAGTAAAGTCTCACTTTGAATATTTAAAAGACCTAGGAAAACAATAAATACTACACCCAACATCACCTATACGCAATGCCCTGCGGGACACTGCGCATAGCCAAACCGTTGTGTGTAACTAAATAATGGGAAAGAGAAGAGATCTAAACGGGTTGCCCAACTCCCTCGAACAACGTTATTTTTCGACCCTATTTTGGTGGGACAAGGCCTACATGGCCGACTGGATTTGGAATGCTGCTATACAGAAAGGTGTAACCGATATTGAAATTGATATTTTACAAGGCAACGTTGACCCAAAAGAATTAGAAATAAAGCCAATTGTTGCTCAATTTTCGAAGCTTCGCGAAACCATTACGAGGACTTTGGACAGCAACAACTTCCCGACAGACTTCATCGTTGATGCAAAGTTCAAAATCTACATATCACAGAAGCATAAAACTTTGCGATTGCTGTCATGCCAAGCGTCAGTGACAGACAGAGAAGGAAACTTATATGAAGGCAAAATTTATACGGAGAAAGCCTATGGGACACCATTCAAAGTTTTTCCTGTTTCGCTTATTGACAGAATTAAAGGACTCATCAAAAAATGAAAAATGCAGCTTTCAAAAACGTATGACTAATGACGGATAAATTGACTTTTGAAAATTGGTGGGCTGATTTCAGCCATAAATTCCGCAATGATAAAGACGGTGGTCTCGACATGCTCGACCGTCTCAAATCGGAAGTTTGGTCATTTAACGCGTACAAACAAGAAGCCTTCATTGATGAGTTGCTGAAAAGAAAAAACCTTTTATTCTTCGCTTGTGAACTCATTCCCTTATTTGGGAACCAGAGGCAAATAGCGGAGATTAAAATGAGAGCAAAAAATCTTATCGAACGTGGACGATTCGAAGAGATTTTACCAGAATATTTGAAAGTCATTATCAAAAACTTCGAACCAGCCGACATTCAATTGTTAACCACGTATTACTTAAACTATCAAGAGACTCTTCAATTCAGAATTCCTTCGGAATTATTTGAAATTGACCAGAAGCTGTTTTTAATGGCTTTCGACAGGTATTTAAGGGACTACTCCGTTGAGAGTCTATGCGAGTATGATGGACTTCTGTACTTAACAGACAACCCAAATGCAATTGAATTTCTCATCTCTTATTTGCCGCTTGAACTTTCTTCAAAGATGAAGAGCTTTGCGAAAAAGAAATCGAAGCATTCAATTGTGGTACGGGACAAGGAATTATCAGAAAGATTGATGAAATTAGGACAGTAAAAAAAGAAAGGCTACACACAACATTGAGTAAAATGCATAAGCTCCTATCGTCGCTTACGACATCTTACTCTGAGCGTTGGCAAGCATTATAAAATGAAAAGAGCAATTCTAGTAACGGCGCTTCTAATTGTGAATCTCACATTGCTTGGTCAGATTGATGAAACC
>JAPVXR010000017.1 GCA_027214385.1 Cryomorphaceae bacterium 1068
ACATCAATGATTGCATCAGCAGGGCAGTCCGCTCCGTCTGAAGTAAAGAATGTCATCGGTGGTTCTTCGCAGTTAGGATCTTTTACAGGCGCTTCATCATCAGCAATTGTGATCTGTTGATCACAGCTAGATGTGTTGCCGCATGCATCAGTCGCTGTCCAGGTTCTGGTGAATACTTCCGGACAACTGCCCGTAATTGCACCATCTTCGAATGAAATGTCAATTACATCATTGCAGTCATCTTCTGCAGTCGCCATACCCAATGCTGCAGGACTTGTATCGTCGTTGCAACTTACCACAGCATCTGCCGGGCAGGTGATATCAGGACCTGTTGTGTCTGTAATCGTTGTTGTTTGTGTTGCTACTGTGAAATTACCGCAATCATCTGTCGCGATACATGTACTAACTGAGGTACTTTCACATTGTGTAATCAATGAAGGACCACAATTCAAATTGAAATTAAGGTCACAGCTCTGATTAGTCCTTACGTATGATTCCCCATCATATTGGATAGAACCAGTGTACTTCATCCATCCGGAAATACCGAAAGTTTCAGTAAACACATTGGCACTTTGCCCTACCTGGAAACCATAATTGTAATTCGGAGGATCATGAGTCAAAGTCAGGTAGCTTCCTGCATAGTCTCGGATACCGGCCATCACGTTTGACTTAGTATCGTCCATCTCGTAGTACAACCAATCCAAATAATTAGTGCCGGCAATACCTTCATCTTTGTAATCTCTGCCGAGGCCTGACCATTCTGTCCAGTCGTATCCTCCTCTGAGCCAAATGCTGAACTGCCATGCCAATTGATCATTGCCAACTGAAGCGAGTGTTCCGTAGAAGTGAACCGTCCCATCATCGAAACGAGTGTAAGTTCCCTCTTCTAGGGTGAAGAGTTTACTTCCCGAACCTGAAGTACCCGGCATATTAGGGAACCATCCTGAACGAGGAGAAGATTCCTGCGGACGGTCCATATCAAAAGGAGTGCATGGCCCACTCACTTCCAATGACTGTGTGCCTTCAAAGCACTCAACGGTAGGCATAGAACAATTGTCTGTAGCCGTAAGTGTTGCTCCTGAAACATCGTCAGAACAATCTGCCGTTAATTCTTCCTCATAAGGATCAAATACTGGCGAATCAGTGTCTGTGACAGTTATTACTTGATCACAGCTTGATGAATTGCCACATGCATCGGTAGCTGTCCATGTTCTTGTAATTACTTCAGGACAAGTACCTGAAGCTACATCTGATGAACTTACCACTACTTCCTGACCACAGTCATCGGTAGCTGTGGCTGTGCCAGTCGCAGTGGGACTTGTATCGCCTCCGCAATCTACAACCACATCAGCAGGACAAGCAATAGCAGGTGCTGTGTTGTCTGTAATATTTAGGATGGTTGCTACCGCTTCTGATGCATTGCCACAATCATCCTCTGCCACAAACGTGCAGATTAATGTTGCTAGGGCATCGCAAGAGTCGCTCAACATTACTTCAATATCTACTTCTACCCAGTCGCTGCCGCTGCAGTCATCATCTGTTCCCAATGGAACCAATCCATTGCTCACAAACAACGCGCGCGCTGATTGCAGGAACGCCTGACGCTCATCCTGTGTTAATGTATTATTCGCAAAGCCTGTCGCGTCATCTAAACTGATGTCGCTGCAAGTGATGTCGCCTTCCAGATCTGCTGGCATTAATAATGTAGGAGCGGTTGTGTCAACTACGGTTATTAATTGGTCGCAAGAGACAACATTATCGTATTCATCAAGTACAGTCCACGTTCTTGTGATGACTGTTTCACATCCGTTCACGCTAATGTCATCTTCGAAGAAAATGGCAACATCTAATGGACATTCTGTTGTTGGTCTATCCGCAGTAGCCTCTCCCAAAAAGTCAGGTGAAGTATCAGCAGAACAATCAACGGTTGTATCGGAAGGGCAAGTAATGACAGGCGGATTTTCAAAGCAAACAATGTTTGGCGGAGGAGGACATAAATTGATTGAGTTCACGTCGCCATGACCATCAACTGCATTCCCTTGGAAAACACCGTCAGTAAAAAACCAAGTAGAAAGTCCGAACTGTGCATTTTTGTCGTTTGCACCTAAACCGACTTGTAGACCAAAATTGTAATCTGCAGGTTTGTGCTCAACCGTCACATAAGAACCTATAGTAGAAGGTGAGCAACCGGAAAGGCTACTAACTCTATTGGGGTTAAAAATGTAGAAGTCCCAATTTACTTCATTACCGTTGATATTCGAAGGATTTCCCTTTATACCTCTTCCCAAACCAGACCAAGTTGCAAAGTCTGCTTTGTCCGAAAACCAAAAATCAACGCAAAGAACCAATGACGGATCATTTTGATTTTGAATCTCTCCATAAAGTCGGGCTTCTCCTCCTGCGAGTTCCGCAAAGTAAACACCAAAAGGTGCAGGCACCCAATTACTCCCAGCTGCAACACCAGGAAGCCATAGTACATGACTGCCTGCGGCGTACTGCTCTAATGGACAATTTGTAAGAATCTCGCTACAACCTGTATTCAGGTTTAGATCTCCGTGTCCACTAACCGGGTTACCAAGAACGGTTCCGTTAGTGAAGAACCAAACAGAAGCACCATCTTCAGCATTTTTGCTATTCGCGGCTGTTCCTATTTGAAGTCCAAATTCGAAATCGGCTGGCATGTGCGTAACTGTCAAAGACGAACCAGCTAAACCATCTACACCAGTTAGAGTATTGGACTCGCTAGCATCAAAAATGAAATAGTCCCAATCAAGATAATTGGAACCCGCGAGACTTGCTTCATCTTTATAATTTCCTCCACCTGCACTCCAGGTGGTCCAATCAGAACCACCCGTGTAGTGGAAGTCGATATCCCACACTAAGGTTTCATCAGTTTTGTTCCGAACTCGACCTTTTATTCTAGCGGTTCCGTCTGAAAACAATTCCAGCGTACCCGGGGCATCTGGAAAGAATTCATATTTATTGTCAGAAATACCGGGAACATTCGCCAAATGCAATGCATGGCCGTTGCTTGCATCTGAAAATTCGGTGATGCTGCAAACTTTGACTAATTCCGGTTCAACGGATTGCGCCTGAATATTTGCCGACAAGAATACAGCAGCAATCAGGGGTAAGAAAAATACAGAAAGGTAGCTACAGCAACGCGTAGCGACCCTAAACAAATTGGGTAGAGAAGTTCTCATACGGTTAAAAGATTGGTTTTGGTAATTATTAAAGCACTTAGAATATTGACAGCCAACTTTCGATGAACTTAAATATTCAACAAACAAATGCCTCCAAATATAGGACAAAATCATTTTCAATTCCAAAATTGACTCTGATTTCACAGAAAAATATTTCTGGAATATCGCCACAGAACAAAAAAAACCCGCATTCAACGAATGCGGGTAATTTATGTGGGCCCAGAAGGACTTGAACCTTCGACCTTCAGATTATGAGTCTGCTGCTCTAACCAGCTGAGCTATGGGCCCTGAAAAGAGGGCAAAACTAAGTGATCGAACTTTCTCTTGCAACCATGAAGTACGAATAAATATCTCATACCTTTGAAAGTGATAGTAGAATTCAATCCCATTCAATCTTAAAGAATCATTTTGAGCGTACTAAATCAAAATCTTTCAGACGATTGGCAAAAAGCCATCGAAACTTCAAGAGGAAAACCAGCTGAAATTCTAAGGGTAAGTATTGTAGGTGGCGGAAGTATTAATGATGCTCGTCGGCTCGAAACTTCAGAAGGAGCCTATTTTGCAAAAATCAATAGCGCCGAGGAGTATCCCGGTATGTTCGAAGCAGAATCATCGGGACTGCGATTCTTGAAAGAACACTGCGCATTCAGAATTCCAATTCCTATTGCTACTGGAGTAACAGAAGATATCCAGTGGATTCTGATGGAGAATATTAACAGCATCAATCGAAAGTCCGACTTTTGGGAAGAGTTTGGAAGAAAACTAGCTGATATGCACAAACACAGTGCTGATTATTTCGGTTTAAATCAGGACAATTATTTAGGGAGTCTAATCCAACGCAATGACAAGCGTGACAAATGGGAAGACTTCTTTAGTGACATGAGGATAAGACCTCAGCTTGAAATGGCTAAGGACAATAGACTGGCCACTTCAGAATTCTTAAGACTCTTTGACAAAATGCTAAGTCGGGTTGAAAGGTACTTCCCTAAAGAAGCTCCTGCTGCATTGCACGGAGACTTATGGACAGGAAATTTCATGACTGACTCAGAGGGGGAGGCGGTAATATTCGACCCGGCAGTTTACTACGGTCACAGAGAAATGGATTTAGGCATGAGTAAATTATTCGGCGGTTTTGATAAACGCTTTTATGACGCTTATAATGAGGTTTATCCTTTGGAGCCTGGTTGGGAAGAACGGATTCATGTCGCCAATTTGTATCCTCTCTTGGCTCACGTAAATCTCTTTGGCGGAAGCTATACAGGACAAGTAATCCAAATTCTTAGAAAGCACATCTAGAATACGCGCATTGTTTCGTTTTCGGCAGGTACGAATACGGCATCGCCTTCCGCCGGCTTGAGTGTAAATGATCCTGTAAAGTCTCCAAACGAAGGCAGTATTCCGTAGTCTTTTCCAAAAAAATAGCACGGGACTCTCAATGACTGCCTCCCCATACCCCTTAGTCTTATTGATGGATGAATGTGCCCATGAATATTATAAAAATCACTCTCTTCTCTATCGTGTGTAAATAAAAATGGTCCGGATGACATTCTGTCCACTAGTGATATATTGGCAGCTTCGAAAGCTTGATCCGAAAGTATGTCGTGGTTTCCTTTAACTAAGGTCATCTTAATATTGGAGTAGGCATTTCTGAAATCCACAAACTGATCCCAGGCTTTATTGAGTTTGCTGTGAGACAAGTCGCCCAGGAAGATGATTTGCTTGGGTTGAGTTTTTAAAACCAAGCCTGAAAGGCGCCAAAGGTTATTTCGCTCGGCCATTCCCGGAACAGGAATTCCGTTTTTTCGAAAATGACTCACTTTGCCAATATGAGCATCAGCCACAATAAGCATTTTCTTCTCTTCCCAAAAAATTGCTCTTTCAGGAAGGAGGCTGAGTTTGGTTTTTTGAATTTCGTAGACCATTATAACTCGAGTTGCAAGGTCATTTTTTTGATGCGATCTTCCAATTTCTCTGAAGACATACGCTCTCTTAATCGATCTACTAAGATTGGAAAACAAAAAGGAGTCGGCTTTTTGGGATAGGTCACGCGAATTTCTTGTGTAGCAATTCGCTTTAAAGCGGATCGAAGACGGACTTCCTCAATTTGAAACTCCATCACTTCCGAGAACGCTTGCTTCAATAAAAGGTTATTAGGTTCGTAATCTCTGAACACGTCAAAAAACAGCTGCGACGACGATTGAAGGTGTTTGTCCTTTTGATAATGCCCGGGAAACCCTTTGAACACCAAGCCCGAAATTCCCGCAATGTCGCGGAAGCGCCTTCGGGCCATTTCGCTTTGATTGAGGCTGGCTGTAATATCTTCACTCAGATGGTCCGGTGAGAAAATATTCGAATCGATTCCATCTTCAATCGGTATATCTTGATCCGACAAAAGCTCAAATCCATAATCGTTTAGCGCAATGCTGAAGCTAAATGGTTTGAACAGAGAAAGTCGATAAGCCAGTAGAGAGGCCAAACCCTCGTGAACGAATCTTCCCTCGAAAGGATAAACGAAAATGTGGTAACCTTCGCGGGAATGGAGTTTTTCG
Source organism: Cryomorphaceae bacterium 1068 (assembly GCA_027214385.1). Taxonomy (NCBI): domain Bacteria; kingdom Pseudomonadati; phylum Bacteroidota; class Flavobacteriia; order Flavobacteriales; family Cryomorphaceae; species Cryomorphaceae bacterium 1068. Next base: position 5,753 of record JAPVXR010000017.1, read on the forward strand.
ATCAGAAGTTGCTTTGCGTCGGGAACTATGGAGTGTGATTTTTGCGCTTCCACTATAGGGCGCACAGCCCTTAACTCTGCAGAATCAAATTGATCGTTGGCAATCTTACCTATCTGAATCCTAAGATTTTCAGAAAGCATGGAAGAGAGTGGCATTCGTCCACCCTGCCAACTGGGTACAGCTCCTTTCTTGTTCTTACTGAGTTTTACGTGCACCGTCATCTCTTTTACGCGAATGAGTTCCAAAGGCCTTCCGGCAAACCAAAACGTATCTCCTGGGCTAAGTCTTGAAATGAACCACTCCTCGATAGACCCGAGTCTGCCACCCGACTGAAACTTAACCATCAGCATAGCATCGCTTACGATAGCCCCGATGGAAAGTCGGTGCCTCATAGACATACGTCGATTGTTGACCTTATGAAGTCCGTCCTCCATCACCTCAACTTTCGAAAACTCATCGTATGCCTCAAGCGAAGAACCTCCTTTGGTGATAAAATTCAATGCCCAAGACCACTCGTCGTCAGAGAGGCTTTCGTAAGAAAAAGTCGACCTGATTTCATGCAGAATGTCTTTTGGCCTAAAGCCATCCGAAACAGCTAAAGTGATAAGATACTGAACCAAGACATCGAAACTTCGAATGTATGGCATCCGATCTTCCAAATCATCTTTTTCAATAGCCGACTTAAGCGCTTCGCACTCGATCAGCTGAAGCGCATTGGTAGGGAGGAAATAGATGACCGATCGCTCGCCGGGTGAGTGTCCGCTCCGACCAGCTCGCTGAACAAAACGGGATACTCCTTTTGGGCTACCAATTTGAATAATCGTTTCTACGGGACGAAAATCAACACCCAAGTCAAGGGAACTGGTGCAAACGACGCATTTTAATTTTCCTTCGTGCAGAGCATCTTCGACCCAATCACGTAACTCCCTGCTGATGGAGCCGTGGTGCATGGCAATCAATCCAGCGAGCTCAGGCTTAATGCTGAGCAGGTGTTGATACCATATTTCAGCTTGAGCGCGTGTATTGGTAAAAATAAGTGTGGTTCTGCTCTTTTCGAGAATGGGGAGAACGCTCTCGGCCAGCTTCACTCCCAAATGACCTGCCCAGGGATACTTTTCTATCTCATCAGGGATAATGGGGATGATTTCGATTTTCTTCTTGATCTCCGATTTGATGAAGCGCAATTTCTTGGTGCCAAAATCAGTTCCAAACAGGACCTCCATGGCTTGCTCCATATTACCAATGGTAGCCGAAATACCCCATATACAAGGATCTGCGATGGTCTTTAATCTGGAAAGTGCCAGCTCCAAAAGCACCGCTCTTTTTGAACCCATTAATTCGTGCCACTCATCAGCCACGACAAAGCGCAACGAACCAAAGTAATCGGCATATCCCTTCGAAGCCATCAACAGATGCATACTCTCCGGGGTGGTGATCAGAACATCGGGAGGCGTGCGCTTTTGTTTTACCCGATCAGCAGTTGAAGTATCTCCTGTTCGAATGGCTATTTGCCAAGGAAGCTCGAGATCATCACAAAATGTTTGACAGGCATTCTTTATATCTTTGGTAAGTGCGCGTATGGGAGTAACCCAAATTAACTTGAGGCCTTTCTTTTTCTTGAGCTTCCCTTCTTTTTCGGCTTTTAGGTATTCTAAAACCACTCCTGCAAAAAGTGCATAAGTCTTTCCGCTGCCAGTGGGAGCATTGAGCAGACCCGATTCTCGATTGAGGCAGGCTTGCCAAGAATCTTTTTGAAATTGAAAAGGCTTCCACCCTTTCGAGTCAAACCAGGCTTCGGCTACTTTGAGCTCGCTCATTAAAATTTAGAACTGAGGGTGATTCGGCTTGTTATCCAGAATTGCTTCAATCCGTTCCATGACATCTTCCGTGAGCTTTGGTGTCACCTCAACAGCTTTTAGGTTTTCTTCTAGCTGTGAAGTTTTGCTCGCGCCAAGAATAACAGTACTAACGTTTTCATTCTTCAAGCACCAAGCCAAAGCAAGATGTGGCATTGCTACTCCAAGATCACCCGCCAGTAACGTGAGCTTCTGAACTTTACTCAATGTCTGCTCAATGAGTAATTTTTCATTCAGCCATGAAAGCTCCGCCCTTTTCAAACGAGTCTCTCCTTCCTTTCCGCTGTTGTATTTCCCGGTAAGGACACCTGAGGCCAGCGGACTCCAAACCGTAGTACCCAGTCCAACCGTTTTGTAAATCTGAGAAAACTCCACTTCTACTTTTTCTCGAACGAGCATATTGTACTGTGGTTGCTCCATGGTAGGGCCAATCAGGTTGTACTGCTTGGCCACCATATGGGCCTCCATGATTTCTTGAGCGCTCCACTCGCTGGTGCCCCAGTAGAGAATTTTTCCCTGATTAATCAGGTTGTGCATTGACCAAACGGTCTCTTCTATCGGAGTTTCTTTGTCGGGTCTATGGCAAAAAAACAGATCTAAATAGTCCACATGAAGTCGTCTCAGTGCATCGTGGCAAGCTTCCGTAATGTGCTTCCTATTCAAGCCTTTTTGCGTGGGTAATTGACCGCCTGATCCAAAAAAAACCTTACTCGAAACGCTGTAGGTATCTCGCGGCCACTGCATCTTCTTGAGAATATTTCCCATTACGATTTCTGACTTTCCTGCGGCATATACCTCAGCATTGTCAAAGAAATTGACACCTGCATCATAAGCCATTTTCATGAGTTCTTCTGAGGTGTCATCTCCTATCTGATTTCCGAAAGTGACCCACGAACCAAAGGAAAGTTCGCTTACTTTTAGACCCGATTTACCAAGTCGTCTATATTCCATTTTCTAAGAATTTGGTTTATTTGATAACGAGAACAGTGGCACGGTGTTTAGGATACTCCGATATTGCTCTCTGAAAAACGCTTTTTAAGTAAGGTATTCATTTTATTGCAGTCTAAAGGAAGTTTCAATTTTGGGATTATTCAAAAAATCTGAATCAGAAAGTAAGAAGGAGATTCTGACTGCTCGGGAATTCGAGGAAGTGTTTGATTTGTATTACAAGCAGGTTCGGAATTTTCTATATTACAAAACATCTCAGTCAGAACTATCTGAAGATGTGGCACAAGACGCGTTCGTAAAGCTATGGGAAACCCGCGAAAAGATTGACAAGTCTTCGCTCAAAGCCTATCTTTTTACAATAGCGAATAACCTCATGATCAATAAGCTCAAAAGAGAGCAATTGAAGTTCAAATTCTTGAATTATGTTGAAGAAAGAAACGATCATGAGACGCCTCAGTACCTGATAGAAATGCAAGAGTTTGACAAAAAACTTCAGGTGGTTTTAGCCAAAATTCCTGATGGTGCTCGCGAGGTATTTTTAATGAATAGAATTGACGGTTTGAAATACCGCGAAATTGCCGAAATTCTCGGATTGAGCATGAAGGCGGTAGAAAAGAGGATGTCGAGAGCACTAGCCATTTTGAGGGATGAGCTCGACCGAAAAGTTTAGAGTATGAATGATTTGGAAAAAGCTGAAGATCGGCTAAAGGCATACAAGGCTCCGTTTTCGGATGAGAGCGTTTTATCTGCCAGAGCGAAGGTGATGGCCCGTACGATTCATTTCGAGGAAGAGGTTGAGCATTCTCAAGGTTTTAATTTTGGACGGTTTTACGCTGCTGCCGCTGGTCTTGCGCTTATTCTTTCGATTCCATTTGCTATTCATTTTATAGGCACGACTACACTTACTGCTACCGAGATTTCTTCTGAGTTCACTTTGCCTGATGGCTCAAAAATGATGCTTGCAGAGGGCAGCTCAATTTCCTACAATTCTCTTCTATGGAACCTTAGTCGCAGAACTGATTTGGAAGGTGAGGGTTACTTTACTGTGAAAAGTGGAGATGAATTTACAGTGGAAACAGAATTCGGAGATGTAACCGTTCTCGGGACTCGATTTTCAGTTTGGGAAAATGAAGATGCCCTAGTTGTCCAGTGCCAAGAAGGAAAAGTAGATGTAGAAGGCGAAATCCTCGAAGCAGACGATTACATCATTATGTCCTTGAAAAATTCGACTCAAGGTAAATGGACCAATAACGAGCCGTTTATTTCTCAAACTGCCAACGACCTTTCTTTTGATAATGCGCCCATCCATATTGTCATAGAATCATTAGAGGAGAAATTCGGGAAGGACATTCAATTCAAGACGAACGCAGTTTACCGATTCTCAGGCAGTCTGAATGAAAGTGATCTCGATAGTTCGTTGAAAATTCTAACTAAGCCTTTCGGGCTTGAAATATCTTCAAACGAAGGCGGAGTGGTTATCTTAGAGCCTTAATGCGTTTTGTCACTTTTCTATTTCTTTTTGTTTTCGGCTCTCTGAACGTCTTCGGACAGCCAGAGGATGGAATCAAATTTAAACAGTTTAGTGGTCAAAATTTAGAAGTCGCCTTAAAGCTGCTTAGGCAAAAAGAGGGAATAGCGATCTCATACGACCCTGATGCGGTTTCTCTTATAACAGTACCTGAAATTGACTCCGATATAAAAACGATGTCGGCTTTTCTAGAGCAAGCTCTGCAGGGCTCTCCGTTGAGATTTGAACTAGTTGGGTATACCTATGTCATTGCACCCAAAGACTCTGTTCCAATCGAAACCTCATTCCCGCTTAGCGGAATTATCCGAGACGAACTTACCAGCGAATCGCTACCATTTGCATCGGTGAGAATTGCCAATACGAATCAAAGTACCACGGCTAATTCTGAAGGCCGTTACACACTTCTGGAGGTCCCTTCAGACACTTCAATCATTCTTGTGTCGTACATCGGATATGAAAAGCCAGCAGTCATGGTAGGCCGTTCTGCCGCTCTATCGGGAAAACTCAATTTTGACCTGAAGAGAAAACTGAAAAATTTGCCTTCTGTGCAAATAAGTGCCCGAGGAAAAAATTTACTGGAAATTGATGAAAATATCAGTCAGCTCACATTTGATCCGTCGGAAATTTCCACTTTGCCAAATCTGGGAGAGAACGATGTTTTCTCAGCACTAAGGCGATTGCCGGGAATCAGCGGGGGTCAAGATGCCGAAAGCGGTCTGCGCATACGCGGAGGGCAAACCGATCAAAACCTAGTCATGTTTGATGGTATTTCGGTTTACCATGTCGATCATCTTTTTGGCTTTTTAAGTGCCTTCAATAGCAATGTGATTAAAAATGTGCGTGTCAATAAAGGGGGATTCGATGCCCGATTTGGGGGAAGATCTTCAGGAGTCGTAGACATTACCGGAATTGATGGAAACAAAGTAGACCCTTCCGTCCAAGCAGAGCTGACTATGCTTAGTGCCAATGTGCTTCTGGAATTACCGGTAGTTAAAAATAAGGCTTCACTGGTATTCGGTTACCGGAGGGCTTTTACCAATTTGATTCAAACCACGACCTACCAAAATATTTTCAATAATATTTTCAATTCGAGCTTACCCAATACTCCTGAGAACAATACTGATATATTTCAGGGAAACGATGTACCCGATTACTTTTTCAGTGACTTGAATGCGAAATTCAACTTCACACCTTCAGAAAAAGACGCTATCTCGTTAAGCTACTACCAAGGGCAAGATGATTTGGACATTACGTTTGATGCAAGTCTGGACAACCTCACCAGAATTTCAGAAGATCAAACCAACTGGGGAAATCAGGGGGGAAGCGTAAAGTGGTCGCGAAAATGGAATCCTAAACTGTTTACTTATGCCAATTATGGAGTTTCTCAATACTCCAGTAATCTGGAAGCTCAAGAAACATTCTTAGCCCAAGAAGATACCTTTAGCCTGCGCTTTTTTGAGCAGAAAGTAGAGGTGAATGACAACACATTCAGACTGGATAATAATTACAACATCAACAAGACCTCTAGCCTGGAATTCGGCTGGTGGAACACGGTCAATCGAATCGTTTCTCAAGCACAAGATCAATCAGAAATACTTCAAGACTCGACCATTTCGGCCGTAAGTAATGCCTTTTATCTGCAACTTCAAAAAAGGTTTGGTAGACTCGACACCAAAGTTGGCTTAAGAGCCACCCACTATGATCGGGATGGAAATATCTATCCCGAACCAAGACTTGCAGTGAGCTACGAGTTGACTCCTAAGCTGACACTTAAAGGGTCTTATGGAATCTTTCATCAAATGATCAGGCGATTGAACGAGCGTAGCCTCTACTTCAGCATCCCCGAGACCTGGACCCTTTCGGGAGATAACACCATCCCTGTTCTACGGAGTGATCATTACATTTTAGGTGCTGTATATCGGATGGATGATTGGGAAGCCTCTCTAGAAGGCTACCACAAGTATGAAAGGGGTGTAGTTGAATTTTTGTTCCCTGAGTTTGGGATTCCAACGGGAAGTCTTGATCAATTCGCAGTGAACGGAAACAGAAGGGTTTTTGGCGTAGATTTCTTACTCAAGAAGTCATTTAAAAATCAAAACATCATGCTGGGCTATACCTTTATCAGCTCAGAGTCAAAGTATGACAATATCAATCGAGGAAACTATTTCGATAGTCCGGGAGTATCCAATCATGAATTGTCTTTGATTTATAATTTGGAATACAAGAGGTGGGATTTTTCCGCTGCGTTTGTATTAGCTAACGGCGTACCTTATACTCCTGTTTTGGGAACTTTTATAGTTACGACACCTAATGGAGACCAGCAGCAATTTGTCACCATAGGTGGAATAAACTCCAGCAGGTTAGAATGGTACCACAGATTAGATGTTTCAGCAGGTTATACCTTACCCTTGAAAAAGGGCGTTTTACAAATGGGTATATCAGTGTTTAATGCATATGATAATTTGGCAGTTAAATATGTGGACTATTTTCGAATACCTAGAGAAGACAGCGATTTCTATGACCTCGGACAAAGAAATATTCTATCTCTTGGTATTACGCCGTCAGTTTTTTTGAAGTTGAAATTATGAGAGGATTGATTAGATTTTTCGGAGTGCTGTTCTTAATCGTTTTTGTTATCGGATGTACATCCGATGACTCTTCAGACGATATCAGTTTGAAACAGCCTCTGATGGTAGAGGCCTATGTTTATGCAAATGAGCATGTTGACCATGTAAAAGTGGCTCATATACATGAAGATGGTGAGGCAGAATTAGCCCCCGTAAACGATGCAAGTGTTAAACTCACTCAGGGAAATCTAAGCGTCAATCTTGTTCTGAAAGACGAAGCTGAGGGAATTTATGAAATCAGTGATCCGGAAACCGTTTTCTCGGGACCTGAGCCATTAACCCTCGAGATTACCTACAATGGTAAAACCTATAGATCAACTACTACTTTCCCTCCAGCCATTGACAGCCTAAGCATTACCAACGATTATGTCAACATTAGCGAAGCCGTCAATGATCAAATTCCTCTGACCACTTTGAGTTGGAGTGAGGCCGGAGATGATGAAAGATATTGCGTCTTTGCCCGGGGAATAAACAATGATACTGCCGCTACTTACGCTATTCAGCCCTCATATGACAGCCCTCTGCTTGGTTTGAACAATGGGCATTCAGTTGACCTCTACCCCGACCACTTCACATACATCGGGAGTTACCAACTTTATGTAACAGCGGTTAATGAAGAATATATTCAGATGTATTCTGACAATTCTGCCCCTGATCTTCGCGGAGCTCCTTCGAATATTGAAGGAGCCTGGGGTGTCTTTACGGCCTTTAACGGTCTTTCTGTGGACATTACCGTAGAATAAATCTGTTTCTCAGAGTAGGGTAAAACTTTAAACGTGTGTATAACTGACGCAAACATCAGGAAATACACCCAATCAAGTGGAACAAGATTTTAATTCTAAGTTAGATTTTCTTCTCGACGAGAATAGGCTTTCTTTCTCAACTTCTCAAGAAGAAGCGGGACGCCGAGTAATGGGAAGAATCGAAAAGACCGAAAAGGTGATTCCGCTGTATCGATCTAACAATATCTATTCGAAATTGGCAATAGCCGCTTCCATAGCGATCCTCTTTACTTTTTCAGTAGCATTTATAGGTTCAGAAACAGTTGAGAATTCAAGCGATTCCGTTTTGGCTCACACGTTACCTGATGGCTCGATCATCTACATGAATGCTAGCGCTGAGTTGAGCTACAATGATTTGACATGGACACTGTTTCGAGACCTTGATTTTTCTGGTTCGGGATTTTTCGAAGTAGAGAAAGGAAGCAAATTCAACGTAAATACAGATGTTGGAGTGGTTAGTGTACTTGGAACTTCGTTTTCGGTAATCACAAACAATGATGTTCTCAAAGTTTCGTGCAAAACAGGTAAGGTTTTGGTCGAAAATGAGAACAACTTGTCCGCGACACTTACTCCTGGTCAAGGAGTGGAAATGTCTGAATCCAATGCTGAAGAGTTTTCATTAGAAACAGATTATGTCGACGCTTGGGTCGCCGGGACCTACCGATTTGACAACGTAAATATTGATCAAGTGCTCAACTCTCTTGAAGATTTTACAAATTTTCAAGTCGAATACCCCGAAGGTTTAAGTCTAAACTATAGTGGAGAGTTTTCGACGAATCAATCGATTGAAGAGATTTTAGAAATCGTCTGCAAACCTATGGGTCTGACATACGAAATCATTGAAGAAAAAAGTCTTATTCGAATCACAAACAAATAAAGCCATGCTTAAAGAACTCAACAAAATCAGAATGAATCTTAAGGCCAACAAGATTTACGGTGGCATGACTCCTCTTTGGGATGAGTATTATGTAGAAGCCCAAAACAAGAAATTCAAAAACAAATGGGATAAGGTTCGATCAACGAGCAAATAATCCCAAATAAACGTTAAATGCTCCATCAGCATGGGGGTTAATTCCCCGACAGATGTATAAACAATGTATGGGAGTGGTTACCCATGCATCTTCATAGTAGTTTTATTGGTTAGTTGAAAAGGGTGCTCATACGGGCACCCTTTTTTTTATCCTATTTGAGCCACTATTCTCCCGGAGGTCTCACCACCCAAGATTTCTTCCATATAGTCAGGAATGTCTTCAAGAGAAACTATTTTACACATTTCACTTAATCCGTCGGGGCGATAGGTAGTGGCAAGAAGGTGCCAAATCCTCTTTCTCAATTCGATCGGCGTTTCTGCGCTATCCACGCCAAGAATATTCACCCCGTTTAGAATGAAAGGGTATACGGTCGTTTGCAATTCATGAGAGCCTACTAAACCACATACTGCAATTGATCCTTCTTTTCCGCAGGATTTAATTAAAGTAGCCAGGGTGTTTCCACCAACGGTATCAATCGCTCCTGCCCATTTTGCAGAAAGAAGTGGTTTTCCTGATTCATCACTTGCCTCTTCACGACTGATGCATCTTTTGGCTCCAACACTTTTTAACCAAGCATAATGCTCTTGCTTTCCGCTAGAAGCGATCACCCTATATCCACGCTTTGCCAAAATGGCCACGGCCATGGACCCCACTCCGCCCGAAGCTCCGGTTACCACTAGCTCTCCCATCTCGGGGTTTTGTCCAGACATCTCCATTTTGTGCAGCGCCAAGGCAGCGGTGAAAGCAGCCGTTCCCATGATCATTGCGTCTTTCAGGGATAAGCTTTCCGGCAATGGAACTACCCAGCCCGAAGGGACGGAAATGTACTCTGCGAATCCGCCTTTGGTATTCATTCCCAAATCAAATGAGGTAACGATTACTTCTTGACCCACCGAGAAATCAGGAGAAGAACTCTTTTCAACTATACCCGAAGCATCTACTCCCGGAGTATGCGGAAACTTTCTTGTAATGCCCCTGTGACCTGAAGCTGAAAGGGCATCTTTGTAATTAAGTCCGGAATAAGAAACCTTGATCAGCACTTCGTTTTCAGGAAGAAAATCAAACGGAACTTCTTCTATTCTTCTTGAGAACTTCTCCCCTTCTTCCCTTATCACTAATGCTTTGTAAGTAGACATGGCTATTTGTCGTTTAATGTGGCAATGCATTTAAGCTCAATCCCGATCGGTGTCGGTAGGCAGTTAATCTCGACAGTTGTTCTGCAGGGTTGATTGTCTTTGAAATATTCAGCGTAGATCCTATTGTAGGTCTTGAAGTCATCTTTCATATTGGTGAGAAAAACAGTGACATCTACCAAATTGGCCCAAGAAGATCCCGAGGCTTCCAAAATGAGGCGTACATTTTTAAATACCGAGTGACATTGTGCTTCGATGTCATAGCTTTGAATCGTTCCGTCCTCATTGAGTTCTACACCGGGAATTTTTTTTGTCCCTCTTTCCCTTGGGCCTACTCCACTAAGAAAAAGGAGATTTCCTACATTTCTTGCGTGCGGATATAGACCAACGGGTTCAGGTGCTTTTTCAGAATTGTACTTTTCGTTCATCAATTTCTTTTTTTTCGAAACTACACAAAGGCATAAATATAAACCAACTAAACAGCCTTTGACCTGTTAACCACTTATGCGTCTCATCGAATTTACCGACAAAGGACTTTACTGTCCGCAAGGAGACTTCTTCATCGATCCTTGGCGGCCCGTTGATAAGGCGGTAATTACTCATGCCCATGCTGATCATTCCAGGTGGGGGATGAAGAACTACCTGACCCACCATCAAAGTATTCCTGTAATGCGACATCGCCTAGGCGAGATAAACGTAGAGGGCATAGAATACGGGGAGGTTCGCAAAATGAATGGCGTTAGTGTTTCCCTTTTCCCGGCAGGCCATATTCCTGGATCAGCTCAAGTTAGGGTCGAATACAAAGGTGAAATTTGGGTCATCACAGGAGACTACAAATTGATTGACGATGGAATATCCACTCCTTTTGAATCTGTTAAATGCCACAGTCTGGTTACTGAATCCACCTTTGGTCTGCCCGTTTATAAATGGAAACCACAGGAAGAAGTTTTTAGCGAAATCAATGAGTGGTGGCGCACAAACCGAGAACAGGGATTGGCGTCGGTTCTCCTCGGATATTCCCTTGGAAAGGCGCAACGCATGCTGTGTTCAATCGACGCGTCAATCGGCCCTATACTCCTTCATGGCGCTATCCACAACAGCAACTTGGCACTGGAAAAAGCAGGGCTTATATTTCCCCACACTGAATTGATTACCAAGGAGACACCGAAAGAAAAATACCGTGGCGCATTGATCATCGCGCCCCCATCTGCCTTCGGATCGCCTTGGATGAAAAAACTCAAACCCTACAAAGTCGGAACGGCTTCAGGATGGATGTCGCTGCGTGGAGCCCGTCGCCGTCGTAATGTAGATCGTGGCTTTGTTCTCTCCGATCACGCCGATTGGAACGAACTCAATCAGGCCGTAGAAGCTTCGGAAGCTGAAAAGGTCTATGTAACTCACGGCTACACCAATATCTTTTCCAATTGGCTCAATTCGCAAGGCATAGACGCCGAGCCTGTAATTACAGAATACGAAGGCGAACTCTCAGAAATTGGAGAAGGGACAAACCAAGACAAGGAATCAGAATGAAGGATTTCGGAGAACTGATTCTGGCACTAGATGCTACCACAAAGACCAATGACAAATTGGATTCAATGGTGGCTTTCTTGAATGCTGCTACCGATGCAGATAAACTTTGGTTCGTTGCTCTCCTTAGCGGAAAAAGACCCAAACGCCCCGTGAAAACCAGCTTTCTCAGAGAGTGGGCGGCAGAGGTATCGGGCGTGCCATTGTGGCTGCTCGAAGAGTCGTATCACGTGGTGGGCGACTTGGCTGAGACCGTTGCTCTCATTTTACCTGATGTAAAAGAGACGAGCGACAAATCTCTGGATGATCGGATGATTGATCTTCTAAACCTGAAATCATTGGTAGAAGAGCAAGTGAAGGCTTATATCCTCTCTGCTTGGGCGGAAATGAACAAGACCGAGCGATTTGTCTTCAACAAACTCATGACGGGAGGATTCCGAATTGGAGTCTCACAAAAGCTGATCGTACGTGCCTTGTCGAGACATCTTGAAGAAGAAGAAAACCTCATCGCACACCGTTTGATGGGTGATTGGAGTCCACAGAATACCACTTTCCAAAAGCTGCTGGTAGAACCCGATGAAAACGAGAATCTTTCTCGCCCCTACCCTTTTTATTTAGCCTACCCTTTGGAAGAAGTTCCAGAGAATTTGGGGGATGTGAATGATTGGCAAATCGAGTACAAATGGGATGGAATTCGCGGTCAGATGATTCTGCGCGAGGGAGAAATCTTCGTTTGGAGCCGCGGAGAGGAATTGGTCACAGAGCGTTTTCCCGAATTGGAAAAATTGAAAGACTTTCTTCCAACTGATTGTGTGATTGACGGAGAAATTATGGGTTTTAAAGATGGCTTTCCTTTAACATTCAATCACCTACAAACAAGAATAGGGCGAAAGCAGGTTTCTAAAAAAATATTGGAAGACTCTCCCGTGGTGATGATCGCTTATGACGTTCTGGAAAAAGACGGGAAAGACTTGCGGGAATCCTCAATGGAAGAAAGGCGAGCGATACTGGAAGAAATAGTCCAAAACAGTGCGGCTGATACTTTATTAATTAGTGAAAAAATCCAACCAAAGTCTTGGGAAGAAGCGGCTGAAATTCGAGAAAAAAGCAGAGAAGTGCTAAGTGAGGGACTGATGCTCAAGCGAAAAAATAGCAGTTATAAAGTCGGACGAAAACGAGGAGACTGGTACAAGTGGAAGGTAGACCCAATGAGCATTGATGCAGTAATGATTTATGCGATGCGCGGTCATGGAAGGCGAGCCAATCTTTACTCAGATTATACGTTTGCCGTTTGGAAAGAAGGAGAACTCGTTCCTTTCGCGAAGGCTTATAGCGGCCTTACGGACAAGGAAATGCAGCTGGTGGACCAATTCGTCAAGAAGAATACAATTGAGCGATTTGGACCCGTTAGAAGCGTTAAACCGGAACTGGTTTTTGAAATAGGTTTTGAGGGAATCGCCCCTAGCACTCGACATAAATCAGGGATTGCATTGCGCTTTCCGCGAATACTGAGAAGGCGACTCGATAAAAAGCCGGAAGAGGCAAATACATTGGAAGATTTAAAGGGTATTTTGAAGATGTACGACGCTTAATTTCTATTGCCAACATAGAGCCCCAAAAGCCCCACTCCAAATAAGACAAATGAAGTCCACAAAAAATATTCAGCTTTGGGGTAGCCTACTATGTGCAAGAAAACCCCAACGATTAGAATCACTCTGCCCACAAAATAGGCATAGGCAGTAAGCCGCTTTTCTTCAGATCTCCTGAGCCTGATCACCGCGGCGATCAATAATAAGATCATACCACATAAAAGAGCGGGTTCGCCGAAAGGCCAGCGCAAGTAGTCAGAAAGGAACCAGTAAATGAAAAAAACCAGGGAGGCTCCATAAACCAAATAGACATTTAGTCCTTGACGTGGCTTTCTTTTAAGGTCGAGTATTTCGTCTTCTTCGCTCATAAAAAAAGGCGCCAGAAAGCGCCTTTGAATATCGTAATTTGGATTTATTTCCCTGGAGAAACATTTGCTTTCAAATACTCGCGGTTCATCCGCGCAATGTTCTCCAAGCTGATGCCTTTCGGGCATTCTACTTCGCAGGCTCCTGTAACGGAACAGTTACCAAATCCCTCCTTATCCATTTGGGCTACCATGTTTTTCACACGCTCATTGGCCTCTACTTCTCCTTGAGGAAGCAACGATAGCTGAGATACCTTGGCTGATACAAAAAGCATCGCCGAGGCGTTCTTGCACGTAGCCACACATGCTCCACAACCGATGCATGTAGCAGCATCAAAAGCCATGTCCGCGTCTTCTTTCGGCACAGGGATAGCGTTTGCGTCAAGCGTATTTCCACTGGTATTTACAGAAACGTAACCCCCAGCTTGAATCACTCGGTCAAAAGCCGAACGGTCTACAACCAAGTCTTTGATCACCGGGAAGGCCTTTGCTCTCCATGGTTCGATGAACACGGTATCGCCGTCTTTGAAAGAACGCATATGCAATTGACAAGTTGTCGTTCCTTGCATAGGGCCATGTGCCTGTCCGTTGATGTAAAGGCTGCATGAACCACAGATGCCTTCGCGACAGTCGTGGTCGAACGCGATCGGCACGTCACCTTTTTCAACTAATTCTTCATTCAACACATCCAACATCTCTAAAAAGGACATGTCAGGACTCACATCAGAAACAGGGTATGTTTCCATGCTTCCCTTTGCTTCCGGCCCTTTTTGTCTCCAAACCTTTAGTGTTAAGTTCATGCTTTTATCTTTTGACCTGACCAAACAGGTTATTTATAACTTCTTGTTTTTACTTCAACGGCTTCGAACTCGAGTTGTTCTTTGTGCAAAGTAGCTTTTCCGGGATCACCCGTGTATTCGTAGGCGCTCACAAATGTGAAATTCTCATCGTCTCGTAGAGCTTCTCCTTCGGGAGTTTGGTGCTCTTCACGAAAGTGACCTCCAGCCGACTCTTCTCTATCGAGGGCGTCTTGACACATCAATTCGCCCAGTTCAAGGAAGTCAGCAACACGAGATGCTTTTTCCAACTCCAAGTTCATGTCGTTAAGCTCTCCCGGTACTTTCACGTCACTCCAGAATTCATCCCTCAAGGCGCGAATGTCTTCCATCGCTCGTTTCAAATCTTTGCCGTTACGAGACATTCCGCAATCATTCCACATGATTTTACCTAAACGTCTGTGGAAGTAATCTACCGTTTTGTTTCCCTTGATATCAATCAGCTTTTGCAAGCTATCTTTCACTTCTTTTTCCGCTGCCGCGAATTCTGACGAATTGGTGTCAATTTCTCCTGTTCGAATATCGTCGGCTAAATAATCGCCAATCGTGTAAGGCAATACGAAGTATCCATCGGCCAATCCCTGCATCAAAGCAGATGCTCCAAGCCTATTTGCACCGTGATCGCTAAAGTTGGCTTCACCGCATGCATAACAACCGGGGATAGTCGTCATCAAATTATAATCTACCCAAATACCACCCATGGTGTAATGAACGGCTGGGTATATTTTCATTGGGGTTTCGTAAGGATTGTCGTCGGTAATCTTTTCGTACATCTCAAAGAGATTTCCGTATTTCGACTCAACTACTTTCCTACCCAATTTGATGATTTCTTCTTTGGAAGCATTTTCCAAACCGTGCACTTTGGCTTCCGTTTTTCCGTAGCGCTCAAATGAAGCCGCGAAGTCGAGAAATACGGCTTCTCCCGTTTGGTTTACACCAAAACCGGCATCGCAACGCTCCTTGGCAGCTCTAGATGCAACGTCACGTGGCACCAAGTTTCCAAACGAGGGATACCTTCTTTCGAGGTAGTAATCGCGATCTTCTTCAGCCAATTGGACAGGCTTCATTTTGCCTTGGCGAATGGCCTCAGCATCTTCTTTTTTCTTGGGAACCCAGATTCTTCCATCGTTTCTCAACGACTCAGACATCAAAGTCAATTTCGACTGATGGTCTCCCGAAACAGGAATGCATGTCGGGTGAATTTGTGTGTAAGAAGGGTTTCCAAAAAAGGCCCCTTTCTTATGAACTTTCCAAGAAGCAGAAGCATTGGATCCCATTGCGTTTGTAGAAAGGAAGAATACGTTTCCGTAACCACCCGAACAAATAACTACTGCATGAGCACCGTGTCTTTCGATCTCGCCCGTCACCAAGTTGCGAGCAATAATTCCACGTGCCTTCCCATCTACTTTCACTACATCCATCATCTCATGACGGTTGTACATGGTGATTTTTCCTTTGGAAATTTGGCGAGACATCGCCGAGTAGGCTCCCAGCAACAGTTGCTGCCCCGTTTGCCCTTTAGCGTAAAATGTTCTTGATACTTGAACCCCTCCAAAAGATCGGTTGTCCAAAAGACCTCCATACTCACGTGCAAAAGGAACTCCTTGAGCAACGCACTGGTCAATAATGCTGGTAGAAACCTCAGCCAATCGATAAACGTTTCCTTCGCGAGAACGATAATCGCCACCTTTGATCGTATCGTAGAACAGACGGTAAACACTGTCGCCGTCATTCTGGTAATTCTTTGCGGCATTGATCCCTCCTTGAGCGGCAATACTGTGCGCCCTTCTTGGAGAATCTTGGAAACAAAACGCTTTCACGTTGTAACCCATCTCTGCGAGTGATGCGGCTGCGGCTCCTCCTGCCAATCCTGTTCCAACAACGATAACGTCGATTAGTCGTTTATTGGCTGGATTAACCAGTTTAATATTGTTTTTGTGATTCGTCCACTTCTGATCAATCGGACCCTTAGGTATTTTAGCATCTAGCTTTGTCATGACGAAAAACTTAAAAAATTAGATAAATGTAAATTGGGATGGCGGCAAAGGCCAGTGGAACCAGTATCGAAAAAGCGTATCCAGCCTTTTGAATGGCAGATTCAACCTTCGGCGTTTTAGCTCCGAGGGAGGTAAAAGCACTCTCGAAACCATGCCACAAGTGAAAGGCGATTGCTGCAACACCGATGACATAGAGCAATACAATCCACCACTCTTGAAACGCGACCATTACTTCTTTGTGCAAATCCTTCATCACCGGGCCAAGTACTTTTCCACTCGATGAAACCACTTCGTAATTGGCATTCACAGTAGCTCCCACTATTTCCTCACCAGATTTTAATAGCATAGCGCTTCCGTCTTCGCTAGTCATGTATGGCATTTCGCCAAACTTGTAGTCATACCAAAAGTCTTGCATGTGAAAAACGATAAAAGCGAGAATAATCGTTCCTAAGATTCCCATGTTTCTTGAGCTCCACATCGAATTGGCCGATGGCTTTGTTTTGGCATAGCCCTGCGGTCTTGCTTTTCTATTGTTGATTGTAAGTACCAGTCCGTCAATTGCATGGAAAATGATACTCAAATAAACGACATAACTCAAAAGCTTCACAGCAGGATTGGTGGTCATAAAGACGGCATACTGGTTAAACTGAAGCTTGGCGGCATAGCCGTCTACAAAAAGCTGGAGATTACCGGCTAAGTGACCTATTAAAAAAAGACATAAAAAGAGACCTGTAAAGGCCATCCAATACTTTTTTGCCAGGCTGGATTTTATCAATGCAGAATTACTCATGGTAAAAGCAGTTGTTCAAAATTTAGGGACAAATGTAAGTGTACGAAAGGAATAATGTAAAACTTAGCACTATCTAAACTCATTCTACGCGGATACAATCTTCGCAACTACTAAACATCGATTAAATCGTAAAGTTTACTTTTGGAAAAACTGAAGAAGACGTCATGAGATACCAACCACTCTCTGGAAAAACATATATCAATCATCGAAGAAAGTTAACTGACCGAATGTCAGACGGTGAGATGGCCATCATCAACTCGAACGATATTCTCCCCACCAATGCTGACGGGAATATGCCCTTTCGCCAGAATAGCGATTTACTCTATTTAACGGGAGTAGATCAAGAAGAATCAATTCTGGTGATTTTCCCTAGCGCTCATAATAAGGCGCATCGAGAGATTTTATTTCTGAAAGAAACCAGTCCTGAAATAGCCATTTGGGAAGGAGCAAAATTGAGCAAGCAGGAAGCTCAGGATCTCACGGGAATTGAAACCATCATGTGGGTCGACAACTTCGGAACGGTTTTAAAAACTCTTATGTCTGAAGCTGAAACGGTTTTGCTTCCATCCAATGAGCACACTCGCCGATCCATTGAAACAGTGACAAGAGAAGAGCGGTTCTCCAAATGGATCAGAGAAGAATACCCATTGCACCACTACGGTAGGCTTGCACCTCACATGCATAGAATTCGATCCATTAAAAGCGTAGAGGAAATTGAGCAAATGCAACGCGCTTGTAATATAACCGAAGATGGCCTGAGAAGAGTTCTCAAATTTGTAAAGCCGGGAGTTAAAGAATACGAAATTCAAGCAGAATTTATGCATGAGTTTCTTCGTCAACAATCAAGGGGTTTTGCCTATGAGCCCATTATTGCCTCAGGATTCAGCGCTTGCGTTTTGCATTATATCAGCAATGAAAATGAATGCAAAGACGGTGAGGTGATATTGATGGATGTGGGTTGTGAATACGGAAATTACGCCAGCGATATGACCCGGGCTATTCCTGTAAACGGAAAATTTACTCCACGGCAAAAAGACGTTTATAATGCGGTGCTACATGTAATGAAGGAAGCTAAAAAGCTTCTTAAACCAGGGGTTTTCCTCGCAGACTATCACAAGAAAGTCGGCGATTTGATGGAGACACAATTAATCAAATTGGGGCTCATTACTCAAGAAGAGGTGGATAATCAGAATCCTGCAATGCCTGCCTATAAGAAGTACTTTATGCATGGCACTTCTCACTTCATTGGTTTGGATGTACACGATGTTGGATTATGGACTGAGCCGATAGAAGCCGGCATGGCTTTTACCGTAGAACCCGGGATTTATATCAGAGAAGAAAATCTTGGTATCCGTCTGGAAAATGACATCATTATTACCGAGGATGGATATATCGATCTGATGAAAGATATTCCAATTGAGGCTGACGAAATTGAGTCGCTAATGAATGCCTAAGAATTTGGAGTGAGCTGAATTTTTTCAGTGAAAGCTCTGTCACCATCTAAGATTAACAGAACATATTGGTTTTGATCAAGCCCTCTAAGATTAATGCTTGTTTGGGCTGAAGAAATTTCTCCGGTTTGTAGAATCCTTCCTTGTATATCGCAAACATCGTAAATCGCAGGAGAAGATACCGGTTGGTATTCAACCTTAAGGGTGGATGTTTCTTCGTCTACGTCTAATTTAATTCTGGTTTGAAAATCTAACATATTCCGATTAATTCCAATCGGAGGGTTCTACGCAATTGACTTCAAATGAGTTACAAGGGATATTTCAGAGAGCGCTTATCCGCTCTCTCTGAATGATTATCGATCAGAAAAAATCCATCTGGACTCAAAGTCTGTTGATTCTATTGAAATACTTGAGTTAGGTAAAGAAGAAATCATAAGCTTTAAGTTTTTGTTCATCTTAAATTTATGTCAACTTTAGGGATTCATTCAGGTCCAAAAAAGGAACGGGCCCTATGAGCCAATCATCGGAAAACAATCCGCAAAATCTTGGAAACCAAAGGAGATAAAATAAGAGCCTTAATCGTAGACGATGAACTTCACGCCAGAGAGAATCTGAAGTTTTTGATTGAAGAAAGCTCGCCTGAAATTGATGTAGTTGGAACAGCAGATGGTGTTCCCACTGCCGAAAGGATCTTTCATGAATTAAAACCCGATTTGGTTTTTCTGGATATTAGGATGCCATCTGGAGCCGAAGGATTCGACCTATTAGAAAAGCTTGAGGGGGAATCATTCCAAGTTGTATTTGTAACTGCATTTAAAGATTACGCCATCAGAGCTTTTGAGCGCCGCGCGTTGCACTACGTCTTAAAACCTATTGATGAAACTGACTTAAGAGAATCTGTAGAGCGAATAATGGTGGCTCGTGACAACTCCGAAAACCTCAATAGCCAAGAAAATCTCAAAAATCTAAAAGAAGAGATTGAGTACAATAAGGAACCCGAACGAATAACGATTCATCACGCAAAGGGAATTCGGATCATAGAAATTTCAGACCTTGATTATTTAGAAAGTAGCGGAAATTGCACAATTCTTCATTTTAAGGATGGTGATCAGTATTTAGATACCCGCACTTTGAAAGTATATGAAGCTCTGCTTCCTGACTATTTCAATAGAACACACCGCTCATACATGGTTAATCTAAAAGAAGTTCGCGAAATTCTTCACGGTGACGACCAATCGGTAATCCTCAAGTCCGGAAAAAGCATACCGGTATCTCGCGAGCGCAAAAAGGAATTGATTGAGGCCATTAAAGGTTTGGCTTAAATCAACCAAAGCTACCATTGGCTCAATGAGAGGGTCATTCCATCAATTCCTAATCATAAAGCAAAAAGCTATTTCATAACTTCATGAAAAAGCAAGCCTATGAAAGCCTTAATAGTAGATGACGAAAAATTCTGCCGGGACAATCTCCAAATTCTCCTTTCGGACTACTGCCCTGAGATAGCTGAAATTGAACTCGCTTCCAACGCTATGGAGGCCCGTGAAAAGCTTTCTGATTACGATCCGGACATATTGTTTTTAGACATCATGATGCCAAAAGAAAATGGTTTCGATTTGTTGGAAAGCATCTCTAGTAAACCCAAATCAATTGTTTTTACCACAGCTCATAATGAATATGCCTTGCAGGCAATAAAAGCTGAGGCTCTTGACTACCTGGAGAAGCCCATTAATATTGACGACTTGCAAATTGCAGTATCAAAAGCTTCAAAAAGAATTAACACTTTATCTAATCCCGACGACGTTGTAAGACAAGTTTTAAAGGAAATTTCTAAGAAGTCTGACAACGAAAAAATTGCTATCCCTATGCGGGAAGGGTTCGAGTTGATAGCGGTCAAAGACATTGTCCATTTAGAAGCAAGCGAGAGTTATACACTTATTTATTTGTCGAGTGGAAAGCGCATCGTTAGTAGCAAAAACATTAAGGTATACGAAGAAAAACTAGACGAAAGTATCTTCTTCAGAACGCATAAATCGCACATTATAAATGTAAAGCACCACTTGATTCGCTTTAGCAGAATAGATGGAAATTCTGCCGTAATGAGCAACGATAAATATGTGCCGATTTCACGTCGAAAACTTCAATCATTCCTGGAAGAAATAGTAGGTTCGTCGGAAGAATGATCAAACGGAGTCTATTTCTTTCTTTTTTCTTCTGCTTTAGTATTGCTGTTTTCGGACAAAAATCGACATACATCAATTATGGATTAGAAGATGGCCTACCCCAATCTCAGGTACGAGCAATTGCCCAAGATTCATCAGGGCATTTGTGGATTGGGACAATGGCTGGCTTGAGCCGATTCGACGGGGCTGAGTTCAAAAATTTTAGCAAAGAAGATGGTCTGAATGACAATCAAATCAACTGCTTCTATCAGGGGTCTAGACTTTATGTGGGAACAACGGGAGCCTTGTGTTATGTAAAAGGTCAAAAGGTGACCAGCATCCCTTTCCCCGAAGAACTCGGGACGGCAAAAGTTCTCGATTTTGCCGAAAGTGCAAATGGCATCCTTTACATGGCTACTGCCGGCAGCGGCATTATCAGATGGGATGGGAAAGAGTTTAGTACCCTTTCTATCAATGATGGATTGCCGGATGATTATGTAAGAAGCGTTGCATATGACAAGAAGGACCAATTGTGGATCGGAACCCGATCGGGAACCGTAATGCTGAAGTCTGCGAATGATACGATTACCCCTGCCGATACGGTCTTTTCCAATCTCAGCGTTAGTCAAATCAAATTGGCGTCAGATGGGAAGATGGTCATCACGACTTTTGGAAACGGGGTATTCTTTGTCGAAGGGGATGAAATTGAAAATTTCACTATGGACGACGGCCTGAACACCGACTTCATCAGGTGTTTTGAGGAACTCCCTTCGGGCGAATACTGGTTTGCTTCCAGAGTAGGTTTAGCCAAACTTGAAAATGGCGGGATAGAGACTTTCAATGAATCAAATGGTCTATCCTATGCAAACGTGAAGTCTCTCGGCGAAGACCGAGAAGGAAACTTATGGATTGGCACAGACGGTCAGGGGCTAGTGAGAAGTGCCGGTAAGGTATTTCAAACTTATTCCGTTTTGAACGGCCTCAATTCAGACCTAGTGATGTCTATAGCTGAAGGCGAAAATGGCTCCTTACTTCTTGGAACCTATGATGAAGGTATATCTATTCTCAAAGACGACACAGCGGTCAGCTATCCTTTTAACGAGCTTTTGCCATCATACACTGTCTGGTGCTTGAACAAGAGTCCTGAGGGTCTATTAGCCGGAACCTCTTCAGGGCTGTTCTTTGAAAAGAATGGCCAAGTTCAAATTTTTGATCGGCAAAATGGACTACCGGGAAATCGAATCACATCGATTTATCGTAAAAGCGCTAAAGAGATTCTCGTGGGTACGGAAAATGGTCTCGTTTACTTGAATTCGGATTTTGAAGTAGAAGAAATTATTTCCAGCGCCGGGAAAAAGAATATGGGCGGTGTTCGAGCAATAGCCGAATACAATGGTGAGATAGTCTGTGGTACCGATATAGGCTTGGTGAGAGTGAATGGTAATAAAGCCACGATCGTTCCTGGTAGCATCCCAACAGAGGCATCTACCTATTGCATTAGTGAAGATGCTTACAGGAATTTATGGGTCGGAACTTCTGATGGTCTCTTTGTGATCACTGCTGAGGGAGATAGCCTTCGAGAGGTCAATTTCGCTAGTGGTTTCGGAGCTAAAAATGTAAACTTTCTGACCGCTGTAACTGAGCGAAGGATGCTTATAGGAACAAATAACGGACTGTTCTCTATTGATCTTGAGAATTATCGAGAACTATCCAAAATTACAACCAAGCACTATACTCGATTTGAAGGGCTTTCAGGATCTGAGACAAACCAAAATGCTGTTTTCAATGATGGGGCTTCGGTCTGGTTCGGAACGACTCAAGGAGTGGTTCGATTCGACATTGAAAAAGAACCAAAGCAATACGCTTCGCCTTCTGTAGAAATTTCAAATATTCAATTATTTCTGGAAGACGTTAAATGGGAAAATCTCGCCGATAGTTTTTCAACTGAGCTCGGCATACCCATTAACCCGGAACTCAAGCACAGTCAAAATTATTTGACTTTCAATTACAACGGAATCTATTTCACCAATCCTGAGAAGATCCGCTACCGCTACATGGTAGAAGGCGTTGATGACAATTGGCTTGGCCCAACTCGAAGCCGATCAGCTACGTACGCCTACTTACCTCACGGAGACTTTACATTCCGCGTGCAGTCATATCAAGTCGATAATCCTGAGCTGATCGCTGAAGCAGTATTTGCCCTTTCAGTAAAGCCCCCGTTTTATCTCACACCGTGGTTTTTCCTCCTTGTGACATGCATTACCATTGGCGTTATCTACCTCATTTACTCATCTCGCCTCAAAAAAGAGAGGGAAAAACGAGAAAGGCTTCAATTGGCCTTACAAGCAAAACTGATGCAGCTAGAGTCACAATCGTTGAATTCAAGTATGAACAGACACTTCATTTTCAATGCACTTAATTCTATCCAGTATTATATCAATATGCAGGATAGAAAATCTGCTAATCGATATCTAACCAGTTTTGCCAAGCTCATTCGAAAAAATCTGGATAGTAGTCAACAAATGGACACTAGTTTAGGAGAAGAGCTGGAACGTCTGAAACTCTATTTATCCTTAGAGCAAATGCGTTTTCAAGAGAAGTTTGATTACGAAATTGAAATTGATCCTGAGATTGATGTTGACGCGCTGACCCTTCCGGCAATGATGCTACAGCCTTTTCTGGAAAACAGTATTTGGCATGGGATCTTGCCGAGCGATACCCACGGAAAAGTTCTTATCCGAATCGTTTTAGGAGATGGCAACTATGAAATCATCATCGATGACAATGGAGTAGGAATAGATACCAGTTTGAAAAATAAATCAAGCCATCGTGAAGCTCACGTCTCTCACGGAATGGATATAACGTTAAATCGAGTAAGGCTATACCAAAACATGACAGGGCTAAGATATGAAGTTGACGGGCCTTTCGAGAGAAAGAATAAATCCGGAGATACAGAAGGAACCAGAGTAGTTATCCGAATACCCAAAAAATCGACCGTTCCTGAACTTAAGCAGGACCAAACTTGGAAAATTAAAGCTGATGAAGTACTTTAGTTAATCAGAAATGCGATTTTTCAAGTACATAACGCTTTTTTTCTGCCTCACTTTGGTCTTTAGTTGCACCAAACCTGAGGATGAATCTCCTCAGAGCATTGTTCCATCTTCAGTTACAGATGCGCCTTTCCGCGATTTTGAAAATGGAGCTCAAGATATTCTTTCTGAAGAAGATGAAGAGCCAACACCTCTTCTCATCAATGATGATGGAGATGATGAGTCAGGACCTTCGGACGGAAGAAATCCTAAATAAATTAGTTTCGACCGTTCATTGTTTGAGGTTCACTTTATCGGTGAGCCTTTTTTATTTTGATCTCAATCCACCACCTAGTGAATTGATATGTCAAATAAAGCCTCAAATCAAGTACACGAATTAATCCATTCCATGGCTCCTGCCGAAAAGCGCTATTTCAAGCTTTACGCTGAGCGCCATTCCGGGAATTCGAAAAACAACTACCACATCCTCTTCCAAGCTATCGAGAATCAAACAGAATATGATGAAACATTGATTCTCGAACAATTCAAAGGTAACCCCTTCGTAAAACACTTCTCAATTGCTAAGAATAGGCTGTATCATCAAATTCTCAGATCTCTGGATGCCTATTATGCTGAAAGTTCTGTAGAGGCAGAGCTTCAACGATACCTGCACTATGTCGAAATTCTATTTCAAAAAACACTCTACAACCAGTGCTCCCGCGTTTTAGCCACAGCGGAAAAAATCGCTGAGAAGTATGAAAAGCAAATTGTCCAGCTTCGCATTATCAAATGGAAAAAGAAACTGATAGAAGTTCGACACCACGAAGAAAAGTGTCCTGAATTGTACAATAACCAAAATAAATTATTGTCCGAATTGTCATTGGGAAATGAGCTTTGGAAAATAAAGGCGGCTGTTTTTGAAGAACTCTTCAGGATGGGGCAAGCAAGAAGTCCTGAAATGGCTGAAAGCAGTGCACCCGATCTTAAGACGTTGAGTAAATTCAAGCGGAAATCAGAAGCGTTCGACACCAATCACCTCATCTACCACACAGAAAGTGCCATCTATTTCCGGACAGGCGATTATGAAAGATGTAAAAATGCGCTTCTGCATAATCTAGCACTGATTGAGGAACACCTTCACCTGATTGCGGAGGAGCCAATTCTGTATCACTCTGTGCTTACCAATCTAATCTATGTTTCAGCTAAGCTCAATCATTTCGATGATGTTAAACGATTTCTTGAAGAAAGCAGGGCGCTACCTGAAAAATTGAAAATCACTCCCACTGAACATATCGAATACCGAATATTCTCAGATAGTTATGAATTGGAGTTGGCCATATGCAACCTATCAGGAAATACTTCAAGAGGAAAAGAATTGGTGGAAATAATTCCGCCGATGCTTGACAGGTGGCAGTACAAGCACGGTGATGTGAAGCGTGCATCTTTTTTGCACGGCCTCTCCGTCATGTTTTTTACTTTGGGATCGATCGCAGATGCGCTCAAATGGAACAATGAATTGCTAAATACAATCAGCATTAAAAAAGCCGAAGATTCCTTTTGCTTCGGGCAAATGTTTCATACTGTACTGCACTTCGAGCTAGGGAACAAGGATCTCTTATCCGGTATCATCAAAAGCCTCACGAGATATCTCGATACTCGAGAGCGGCGGTACAAATTTGAAGAGCACTTCCTCAAACTGGCTAAGAATCTCGAAAAGCATAATTCCGAATCAACCGAAGCAGAATGCTTTGAAACTTTTGTAGAGAGCATTAAGCCCCTTGAAAATGAAAATTATGAAAAGATCGCATTTGAATACTTTGACTTCATTGCCTGGGCGGAAAGTCATATTTCAAAAGTTCCCTTTCAAGAAACGGTTAGAGCAAGGGTGGAATTAAAGAATGTTTTATGAGTCTTTATTCAAAAAAGCATCCCACCCCTGAGCAGTTAGCTCAACAGCCTGTCCTTCTTTGGTCACGAGTTGGGCAGATCCACCTTCGGTCATATGGCCAATGAACGTGAAATTCGGATTCCCTTTCAATTTGTCATAATCACCCTGCTTTATCGTAAAGAGAAGCTCGTAGTCCTCTCCTCCGTTCAGTGCACAAGTGGTGGGGTCTAGATTAAAATCTTCAGCAGCTGTCATAACGGTTGGGTCAATCGGAATCTTTTCACCAAAAAGTGAGCAGCCAACACTAGAACTCTTGCAAAGATGAAGAATCTCGGAGGCCAAGCCATCTGACACATCAATCATTGAAGTTGGCAAGACGTTCAATTTCTCCAAAAGTTCCACAATATCTTTCCGAGCTTCGGGCTTGAGCTGTCTCTCCAAAATGTAATCGTATCCACTCAAATCGGGCTGAATATTCGGATCGGACTTATAAACTGCTTTCTCTCGTTCCAAAACCTGCAAGCCCATATAGGCCGCGCCCAAATCGCCTGTAACAACGAGCAATTCCTTGTCCTTGGCGCCGTCGCGATACACTACGTTCTCCTTTTGAGCTCGACCAATTGCGGTGATGCTGATCATCAAGCCACCTTTCGAGCTGACCGTATCTCCTCCTACGAGGTCGACTCCATAAATATTGCAAGCAAGCAAGAAGCCCGAATAGAGCTCCTCGATGGCTTCTAACGAAAACCGATTGCTCAAAGCCAGGTTTACTGTCATCTGCTCCACTGTTCCATTCATAGCATAGACATCAGAAAAGTTGGCAACAGCCGCCTTATATCCCAAATGCTTTAAAGGAACATAGCTTAAGTCAAAGTGAATGCCCTCCACTAGCATATCGGTTGTGACCAACTTCACATGATCTCCCGCATCAATTACTGCGGCATCGTCCCCTATTCCCTTAAGTGTAGAGGGGTGAGAAACTTCAACGTGCTTAGATAAATGGTCGATTAAACCAAATTCTCCCAAGTCTGCCAGTTCTGTTCTTTCCATAATAATGCCATTTGAGGGCCGCAAAGATAGAGGTTCAAAATGTCTTGAAAGAATTTGTCAATGACCATATCAAGAAACTGGTGATGATTCATTTGTATACACGAGACTTGTTCGGTATTTTTGCAGAGTGATTGGTTATTTATAATTGTTCTAAATAACCATTCTGATTTATCAACATTTGGAAGCAGAAACTGTTAGACACTTGAATTTAAGCTTATGATCAAAGTACGAGAAAGTGCTAAAGCTGAAGTACAAAGGCTCTTGTCCG
The DNA here is from genome assembly GCA_027214385.1 of Cryomorphaceae bacterium 1068. Classification (NCBI taxonomy): domain Bacteria; kingdom Pseudomonadati; phylum Bacteroidota; class Flavobacteriia; order Flavobacteriales; family Cryomorphaceae; species Cryomorphaceae bacterium 1068. The sequence goes on from JAPVXR010000017.1 coordinate 32,607, forward strand.
AAAGCGGTGCAGGAGAGCAAGCTTTTATACGCGTCGGTGTAAAAGGAGGTGGATGCAGCGGATTAATGTATGACCTGGATTTCGACACAGAAAAGCAAGAGGGGGATAAAGAGTTTGAAGACAACGGTATTAAGATAGTAGTGGATAAGAAAAGCTACCTCTATTTGATAGGAACCGAATTGGATTACTCCGGAGGTCTGAATGGTAAGGGATTCTCCTTTGTCAATCCCAATGCAAATCGCACTTGTGGCTGCGGCGAAAGCTTTTCAATTTAAGAAAAACATACCATGGCAGTAGACGAAAATGAAATAATCGATGAGGTAACGAAAGCCCCTTACAAATATGGGTTTACGACCAACATCGCATCTGATAAAGCACCTCTGGGAATCAATGAAGATATCATTCGACTGATTTCCATGAAGAAGAAAGAGCCTCAATGGATGCTCGATTTCCGACTTGAGTCTTACCGAAAATGGACGGAAATGACAGAGCCCGAATGGGCCCATGTTCATTACGAAAAGCCGGACTTTCAAGCCATACATTATTATGCAGCTCCACAGCCGAAGAAAAAGCTGGACAGTTTAGACGAGGTTGACCCTGAATTACTCGATACATTCAAGAAATTGGGCATCTCCGTTGACGAGCAAAAGAGGTTGACAGGGGTGGCGATCGACGTGGTTATGGACAGTGTTTCCGTTGCCACTACTTTTAAAGAAAAACTAGCTGAGTTGGGAATTATCTTCTGCTCATTCAGTGAGGCAGTACAAAATCACCCTGAGTTAGTAAAAAAGTACGTCGGCTCGGTTGTACCCAAATCCGACAATTTTTACGCAGCTCTGAACAGCGCCGTTTTTACTGATGGTTCTTTCGCCTACATCCCTCCAGGGGTGCGATGTCCGATGGAATTGTCCACTTATTTCCGAATCAATGAAGCAAACACTGGTCAGTTTGAGAGAACGCTGGTAATAGCCGACAAGGGAAGTTATGTAAGCTACCTCGAAGGCTGCACGGCTCCGATGCGCGACGAAAACCAACTTCACGCTGCGGTAGTAGAATTAATTGCTCTAGACGATGCGGAAATCAAATACTCTACGGTCCAAAACTGGTATCCCGGTGATGACAAGGGAAAAGGTGGTATTTACAATTTCGTGACGAAAAGAGGCCTTTGCGAAACCAACGCTAAAATCTCTTGGACGCAGGTTGAAACAGGATCTGCCGTTACTTGGAAATATCCTTCGTGTATTCTAAAAGGAGACAATGCAGTCGGAGAGTTTTATTCTGTTGCGGTTACGAACAATTACCAGCAAGCCGATACGGGAACCAAGATGATCCACATCGGTAAAAACACTAAAAGCACGATTATCTCAAAGGGTATCTCGGCAGGGAAATCTCAAAACTCTTACCGAGGATTGGTGAAGATCAATAAGAGCGCAGAGAATGCGCGAAACTTTTCCCAATGCGACTCTCTTCTGATGGGCGACCGCTGTGGAGCGCACACTTTCCCTTACATCGAAACATCGAATAGCTCGGCAAAAGTTGAGCATGAAGCTACGACTTCCAAAATCGGAGAAGATCAGATTTTTTATTGTCTGCAAAGAGGTATCAGTGAGGAGAAGGCGATCAGCCTGATCGTAAACGGATACGCCAAAGACGTTCTCAATAAACTTCCTATGGAATTCGCCGTGGAAGCCCAAAAATTACTCGCCATTTCGCTTGAAGGAAGCGTCGGATAAAAAAAGAATCACAAGAAAATGCTCAATATAAAAGACATACACGCCTCGATTGAAGGCAAAGAAATACTGAAAGGACTCAGCTTAGAAGTAAAGCCAGGAGAGGTACACGCCATCATGGGGCCAAACGGCTCGGGCAAAAGTACCTTAGCATCTGTCCTTGCAGGAAATGAAGACTTCGAAGTTACTTCAGGTTCGGTTGATTTCTTAGGTAATGACTTACTTGATATGGGTCCTGACGAACGCTCCCATGCGGGAGTGTTCTTAGCCTTTCAATATCCTGTAGAAATCCCCGGAGTTAGCAATATCAACTTTTTAAAGGCTGCTATCAATGAGCGCCAGGAAGCACTTGGTGAAGAACCTATTTCAGCGAAGGACTTCCTCCAAAGAGTACGAGAAAAAGCAAAACTGGTAGAGTTGGACAACAAACTCACCAACCGATCAGTCAACGAAGGCTTTTCAGGAGGAGAGAAAAAACGAAACGAAATCTTTCAAATGGCGATGCTCGAACCCAAACTGGCTATCCTGGATGAGACAGACAGTGGACTTGATATCGATGCATTGAGAATCGTGGCTAATGGAGTAAATCAACTTCGCGCCAAAGATCGTTCGTTCGTGGTAGTAACCCATTACCAGCGTCTCTTGGATTATATCGTACCCGATTTTGTTCACGTGCTTTACAATGGAAAAATTGTAAAAACAGGAGGCAAAGAACTCGCGCTAGAACTTGAAGAAAAAGGTTACGATTGGATTAAAAAAGAAGCTGACGCAGTAACTGCTTAACTATGGAATTAGCAAAAGAGATGACTAAAGAACAAGCAGTACTGGATTCCATGAAGAGTTCATACAAACATGCTGTTCCCGAATCTTTCGGCTCCTTAAGCAGCAATAGCGCACGAAACCTTGAATCTCTCCAATTTCCAACCACAAAGCTGGAATATTGGAAATACACAAGAACGGGACAGATCGCGAATAAGGAATGGAAATTCGGCGGACTCGAAAACGTCGACATCCCCGAAAACTTACCTGTATCAAAACACCGAATGGTTTTTGTAAACGGTCAATTCGACGAAAAACGATCATCACTTCCTCAAGTGGAGGGCTTGACGATTTTACCTTTCTCCAAATCGAGTGTTGCTTCAACAATCGCTCAAGCAGAAGAGGATATTTTCAGAGCTTGGAATACCGCTATGCCGCAAGATGGTTACCACATTACTGTATCTAAAAACAAGGCGATAGAGGATACTTTGCAGATTGTATTTCTCTACTCGGGTCAAAATACCATCTCGCAGCCGCGCTCATTTGTTGAGTTGGCGGAGAATTCGGAGTTAAAGATTTCCGAGTTTCACATTCACTCGGCAGGCAGTATGGCTTTCGCCAATGTGCACTCTGAAGCCGTTGTGGGCGATAATGCACACCTCAAGATTGACGTGGTGCAGCACGGTTCCGAAAAGGGATTTCATCTGCAAGAGACCTACGGCGAACAAGGGAAGAATTGCACTTACATGCAAAACACGTTTACCTTGAGTGGAAACTGGACGAGAAACAACTCGACCATTCGACTCACAGATGAACACAGCGAGTGCAATCTGAATGGATTCTACATTCCGAATTTGAAGGAGCACGTCGATAACCATACGATCATCGACCACGAGAAACCAAACTGTGAGTCGCACGAGCTATACCGCGGAGTGCTATTGGACAAATCCACCGGCGTTTTCAACGGGAAGGTTTTCGTGAGGCAAGACGCCCAAAAAACCAACGCATTCCAAAGCAATGGAAACATCATTGTGTCAGATACGGCCACGATGAACTCGAAGCCCGAACTGGAAATCTATGCGGACGACGTGAAGTGCAGCCACGGTAGCACCACGGGTCAGCTAGACGAGGATGCGATGTTTTATCTGATGGCTCGCGGTTTGTCGAAAGAGAGTTCACGAAAACTTCTGATCAATGCCTTCGCCGAAGATGTTTTGGAGAAGCTTGTGAATGAAGACCTGAGAGAGATAATAGAAGATACGATACACACAAAACTGGCTTAACTATGGCCGAAAGCGCAATAAAATCCATTACACTGCCTGACAATGCTTCCTTCATTGAGGATTTCCCCATTCTCAAAAGAGAGGTGAATGGGCACAAGCTTGTTTACCTGGATAATGCGGCATCGGCTCAAAAACCTAAGCAAGTTGTGCAGGCTATTGAAGATTATTATTTCAATGAGCACAGCAACGTTCACCGAGGCATACACTACCTCAGCCAATTGGCAACGGATAAGTACGAAGGTGCCAGAGAGAGAATGCGCCGATTCATCAATGCTGCTTCCTCCAAGGAAATCATCTTTACAAAAGGATGTACCGACGGGATTAACCTCGTAGCAGCCGCTTTTTCGAAAGCGCACCTGAAAGAGGGAGATGAAGTACTCATTACCGAAATGGAGCACCACTCCAATATTGTCCCTTGGCAAATGGCTTGCGCCGATAAAGGTGCCAAATTGGTGGTCGCCAATGTGAAGGAAGATGGATCGATCGACATGGATGACTTGAAGTCGAAACTGTCTGATCGAACAAAATTGGTTTCTGTCGTTCATGTTTCGAATGCATTGGGAACCATTAATCCCGTGAAGGAAATAGTAGCTGAAGCAAAAAAATTCGGAGCTTACACTCTGATTGACGGAGCCCAAGCTGCTCCGCACGGAGGAATTGACGTTCGGGATATGGATTGCGATTTCTATGTGTTCTCGGGGCACAAAATGTACGGGCCAACCGGTAGCGGTATCCTTTACGGAAAAGAGGCCGTGCTAGACAACATGCCTCCTTACCAAGGTGGCGGTGAGATGATCAAGACGGTGACTTTTGAAAAAACCACTTACAATGAACTTCCCTTCAAGTTTGAGGCAGGGACGCCCAATATGGCAGCTGCCATTGGATTAGCCGCAGCGGCTGACTTTATGGAAGACTTCGGTATTGACAAAATCTCTGAAATCGAAAATGGCCTGCTGGCATATGCCACAGAAAGACTTTCGGAAATAGATGGATTAAGAATCATCGGAACGGCCGCACAAAAGGCCAGCGTTGTTTCTTTCGTTGTCGACGGAACCCACCCTTCCGATATCGGAGCGATTATCGACAAGCTCGGCATAGCGGTAAGAACAGGACACCACTGTACGCAGCCCTTGATGGACAAGTTTGGCTTGCCGGGAACCTGTCGTGCATCCTTTGCGGCCTACAACACAATTGAAGAAATTGACTTGCTCACCGAAGGCGTAAAACGCGCTGTAAACATGTTGAGGTAATGGCAGATTCGATTCAAGAACGCGAAGCAGAAATCATTGAAGAGTTCGAGTTTTTCCCCGAATGGATGGAGAAATACGAACACCTCATTGAGTTGGGAAAAAGCCTTCCATTGATCGATGAGCAATACAAAACAGAAGACAACCTGATCAAAGGGTGTCAATCTAGAGTCTGGCTTCACGCCGACCGCGAAGCTGACAAAATCAAGTATTCTGCCGACAGCGACGCCATCATCACGAAAGGAATAATTGCCTTGATGATCCGGGTGCTCAACGAGCAAAAACCCGAAGACATTGTGAGTGCAGAATTAGGCTTCATCGACAAAATCGGTTTGAAAGAACACCTCTCCCCCACTCGCTCAAACGGACTCGTTTCGATGGTGAAACAAATGAAATTTTACGCTTTGGCCCATCAGGCTAAATAGAAAAAGCTATGAACGACATTCAACTTGAAACTACGATTATCGAAGTGATCAAAACGATCTACGACCCTGAGATTCCCGTGGATATCTACGAGTTGGGTTTGATCTACGATATTGCCATCGATTCCGAGCGTAAGGTAAAAGTGAGCATGACATTGACTTCTCCTTCTTGTCCTGTAGCCGAATCACTTCCCGTTGAGGTAGAAGATAAAATCAAAGGAATTGAAGGGGTGAACGACGCTAAGGTCGAAATCACCTTTGAGCCACCTTGGGACAAAGAAATGATGAGTGAGGAAGCGCAGCTTGAATTGGGATTCTTGTAATGAGCGATTTTGAAATTGAAAATAAAGTAGCCAAAAGCGGGCTGATAGTGATCGAAATGGACGAATTTGTTTCAGACGATGAGCTGGTTCAAATCGATATAAAAGAGCGCCTTTGGGAAGGATTCGCGCTCAAAGAGAAAGACTTTCGCGAATACGTTTCAACTCATGACTGGAGTCAATACCAAGATAAGGCAGTAGCCGTTTTTTGCTCCGCAGATGCCATTATTCCCAACTGGGCTTTTATGCTTTTGGCTTCAAAGCTCGAGTCAGTGACTTCTGAACTTTACTTCGACACTGCTGCTGAATCCGAAAAAAGACGGATAGAAAAAGCCATTTCAGCTCTCGACGCATCGGAGTACCAAGATGCTCGAATCATCATCAAAGGCTGTGGGAAAAAGTCAGTGCACTTTAGCGCCTACGGAAAGCTTACCGAAAAGCTGATGCCCGTAGCAAAGACCATCATGTTTGGCGAGCCTTGCAGCACGGTGCCGATTTACAAAAAGCCGAAAGCTTAGTAAGCGCGCTCGTTTTTCCCTTCGTAGTAATTGATAAATGCCCGATTGACCACTTTGTTTCCTCCGGGTGTAGGATAATCTCCTGAGAAATACCAGTCGCCTAAATGATCGGGAACTGCTTTATGCAATCCGTCCAGCGTTTGGAAAATGATCTCCACCTCACATTCCACTTCAGGTGGAGTAAGTAGCTTAGAAATTTCGGCTGATACCTCCTCGTAAGCAAATGGCGTGAAGATCTCTTTCGCATAATTTCGAATCTCCGACTTGTCCAGGTTCTCTTGGTTCTTGCACTTTTGGTAAACATCAGAGATGATTTTCTCCTGACCCGTTTTCTTCAAAAGGCTGATCCCTGCTTGAAAAGCGATAAAGTCCCCAAGCTTCGCCATATCGATTCCGTAGCAATCAGGAAAGCGAATCTGAGGTGCGCTGGAAACAACCACGATTTTCTTCGGCTCCAGCCTATTCAAAATTCGGATGATACTTTGACGCAAAGTCGTACCACGAACTATACTGTCATCAATCACCACAAGATTGTCCACCTTTGGCCGCACCGCTCCGTAGGTGACATCGTAGACGTGAGCCACCATATCATCTCGCGACTCATCTTGGGTAATAAACGTTCGTAGCTTGGCATCCTTCACGGCAATTTTTTCCATTCGAGGGCGCAGAGAGAGAATCCTCTCCAATTCATCGGGATCGGGTTTATCTCCGAGATTCAAGATCATATCCTTCTTCTGGATATTCAAATGGTCTTCCAACCCTTTCATCATGCCGTAGAAAGCTACTTCAGCTGTGTTGGGAATAAAACTGAAAACGGAATTTTCAATATCTCCATCTATGGTTTCCAAGACGCGCGGAACAACTGTTTTTCCTAGAGCGATTCGCTCGCGATAAATATCTTGATCGCTTCCTCTTGAGAAATAGATCCGCTCGAAAGAGCACGCTTTTCGTTCGCCAGGCGTCCTTATTTCGCTAAGGCTGAAAGTCCCGTCGTGTCTGATGATCGCAGCATTACCAGGAGGCAATTCATGCACATCTTCCACCTTCAAGTTAAAAGCAGTTTGAATAACCGGCCTTTCTGATGCAACCACTATGACCTCATCGTCCTCGTGGTAAAATGCCGGCCGAATGCCATTCGGATCACGCAACACGAAAGCATCTCCGTGCCCAAGAAGACCCGCCATGGCATATCCCCCATCCCAGTCTTCAGCCGAACTGCGAAGAATTTCAGGGAGATTAATGTGCTCAATGATTTTTTCTGTGATGTCCTTTTTGCTGTATCCCAGCGCTTTCCAGTTGGCTACCAATCGATCATTCTCTTCGTCGAGGTAATGACCGATTTTTTCCAAAACGGTAACTGTATCAGATTTTTCCTTAGGGTGCTGCCCGATGTCTACCAAGAGATCGAACAACTCGTCTACATTGGTCAAGTTGAAATTGCCTGCGACTACAAGATTTCTCGTCTTCCAATTGTTCTGACGCAAAAACGGGTGACAGCTCTCAATGCTGTTTTTCCCAAAAGTTCCGTATCGAACATGCCCGAGGAATAATTCTCCGGTAAATCCTTCGTTCTGCTTAAGCCAATCAACATCCGTTAATTTCTGTTCCTCTTTTTCCGCAAGCTCTTGAAAACGCTTGTTAATATGATCGAAACACTCTTGAATAGGACGTTGACTATTGGATCTAACTCGGCTAATAAATCGAGTGCCCGGAGGCATATCGAGTTTGACATTGGCCACACCAGCTCCGTCTTGTCCGCGGTTGTGCTGTTTCTCCATAAGGAGATACAGTTTGTTCAGGCCGTAGAATGACGTCCCGTATTTTTCACGGTAAAAAGAGAGTGGTTTCTTGAGCCGGAGAAGTGCAATACCGCACTCGTGTTTGATCGGGTCGCTCATGAATTTTTTAGAAAGCGCAAAGTTAGTTGAATAAATCAGAAAGTAAATAACTCAAAGAATGATCAAACGTCTAAAGAAAAGTAGAAAAGACGGAACTCACGGTGTCAACCATTTAGGTGAATTAGCGTCATAATTGTATATCTTTAAAGTTCCTCGATCGAGAAAATGCTCCCATCACCAAAGCAGATAACATTCTTCGTTTTCTGGCTGATATTATTTCAGTCAGTCATTGGTGGTATCGACCCTCGGTTGGTAGAGAACAAAGGTCAATGGCACGAAAATGTTCATTTCAAGGCCCTTACTGATGGCGGATACTTTTTCATAGGAGAAGATGGCATTACTGTTCAGCAATTGGAGCAAGGCTTTTTCGATCACTTTCACGGCTACATACAAGGAAGTTCAGAAGAACCGCTGGCAAAAACGCATACGTTAAAGATCAACTTTATCGGTGGAGATTTCAGCGACTTTAGTGGAGAGGAGAATTTAGGTAGGGCTGACAACTTTTTTATTGGAAACAATACGGCCAAACATGCTAAGGCAGTTCAGTCTTTTCAAAGATCTTACTACAGCAATGTCTACTCAAACATCGACTTACGGTTCGACATAAAAAGCGATCGACTGAAATATGAGTTTCTGGTTGCGCCAAATGCTGATCCGAATGAAATTCAGATCAGTGTGAATCATGCTGAATCGATTGAAATTCGCGATGATCGTTTGATTTTTAAGACGAGCATTGGTGAGGTTTACGAAGAGCCTCCGTTCGTCTATCAACTTGATGAGTATGGGCGTATCGAACGAGTAGAATGCAATTATCATTTAGCCGGAAACCTTGTGACCTATGAATTCCCGGAAGGTTATGACACCGCCCGAGAGCTTATAATTGATCCTGAAATATCCTTCTCGACATACGTCGGCGCATTTTCCGATAATTTTGGCTTCACAGCCAGCTATGATGCCGATGGAGATCTTTACGGAGGGGCTATCGTTTTTGGTAGTGAATATCCAACTGTAGGAGGCCCCTTCCAAATAAATTTTGCGGGGGGAGTAATCGATTGTGGGATCACAAAATTCAGTGCAGATGGAACGGAATTGTTGTACAGCACCTTTTTAGGAGGACTGGATAATGAAGCCCCGCACTCGCTGGTGGTCAATGAGAACAATGAGCTCTTTGTCTACGGAAGTACGGGGTCATTTGACTTTCCAACAACTACAGGTGCTGCACAAGAAAACTTTTCGGGAGGCCCTTCTTTAACGGGGCTCGGAGCATCCTACCTTCAGGGCTCAGACATTTTTGTTGCCAAAATCAGCGCAGATGGAACTGACTTAATAGCTGCAACTTATGTTGGCGGGACAGGCAATGATGGCCTTAATTTTTCTCCGGCTCTGGAATTCAATTTCGGTGATCGATTTAGGGGGGAAATTGTAGTAGGTAATGAAGGAGATGTGTACGTGGCTTCCTCCACGGCGTCTGCTGACTTCCCCGCGGTAAACGGCTTCTCAAATGCTTTTAATGGTTTTTCCAATGGAACCGTATTTCGTTTGAGTGAAGATTTATCGACCCTAGTCTGGTCTTCCTCGACAGGCGGGCAGCTCGCTGAGGCAGCGTATGGTGTGCAAATTGGACCCGACGGAACTATCTATATTACAGGTGGGACCGCCAGTTCAAATCTACCCGGAACTGCGAACGGAGCAAATCCAGATGCCAGTGGTGGTGTAGATGGCTACATCATGCGAATTAGTGCCAATGGTGCAGTACTTCTTAACACAACTTACACGGGGACGAACGACTTTGATCAAACGTATTTTGTGCAATTGGACACGGACGGAGAAGTATACGTCATCGGGCAATCGTTAGGAGATATGGAAGTATCAACAGGTGTTTATTCCAATCCCGGAGGGAAGCAATTTGTGCAGAAATACAACAATGAGCTCACGAACTTGGAGTGGAGCACCACGATTGGAAGCAACGACAACCAAATCAACTTTTCTCCTTCGGCCTTTTTGGTGACCAACTGCAATGATATTTATGTTTCAGGGTGGGGCGGATCCACCAATAATTTTGGCCAAGCCGGTGGAACAACTTTTGGATTACCTACGACTCCTGATGCATTTCAATCATCAACCGATGGAAGTGACTTCTATCTGATGGTGCTCAGTGAAGATGCCCAAGATCTTACGTATGCTACTTACTTCGGCGGAAGTGAAAGTTCCGAACATGTAGATGGCGGGACAAGTCGATTTGACAAAAACGGAACGGTTTATCAAGCTGTGTGCGCGGGTTGCGGAGGCTTGAGTGATTTTCCTAGTCAGCCCGGAGTTTGGTCACAAACCAATCCATCTTCCAACTGCAATTTGGGCGTTTTTAAGTTTCGGCTTAACTCCGTATCAGCATTGGCTGAAGTAGACTTCGATGCGACTCCCCTGTGTGAAAATCAACCTGCAGTTTTTACTAATCTCAGTGAAGACGCTGATCTTTTTTTGTGGGATTTTGGCGATGACAATACCAGCACTGAATTTGAGCCTACTCACATTTATACTGAGCCCGGGATCTATGAAGTCACTCTTTTAGCAGAGGATAGTGAAGGTTGTTTAGGTCCCGATTCAACTACCATTGAACTCGAAGTTCTCCCCTCGCCTGAAATTGAATTTGACTTTGAAAACAACCCGATTTGTCCGGGAGAACAATTGACTCTAGGGGCAAGTGGTGCAGACTCTTACTTGTGGACACCTGCCGAAGTCTTTAATAACAACACCTTGGCAAATCCCATTTTCTCGGGATCAGAATCGACGACGGTTACCCTTACCGGTACTACTACGTGTGGTAGCCAATCATTAGAAGTAACTATTGAAGTTGGTACTGTCGAAGTTGAGCTGGAAGAAGAGATACTCATTTGCCCGGGTGAATCCGCCCAATTAAACGCCTCCGGTGGCGTAGCCTATTCTTGGTTTCCCGCTACGTTTTTAGATGATCCCGATATCCCCAACCCAACCGTTACACCTGACACTGATGTAACTTATGAAGTTACGGTGAGCACAGAGCAAGGATGTGAAGGGACGGGAAGTATCGAAGTCATCGTGTTGGATCCTCCTCCTGTACTTTCCGGAGAGACTGACTATGCCACATGCAATTCCATTCCAGTGCAGCTTAATGTGAGCGGTGGCGACAACTATTCTTGGTTTCCGGAAACGGGCTTGAGCAATCCATCCATTTCAAACCCTACCGCAAACCCCTCATCTCCTACTGTTTACACAGTTACGACTAGCAATTCATGCGGCTCTTCCAGTCTGGATATTTTGGTGAGAACTGAGGCTATCGATATTTCGATGACTACGGACTCTATCGGCTGTTTTCTGACGCCAATCGGCGTGAGTGCTTCCGGCGGTTCATCCTACAGATGGCAGCCGGAAAGTCTCTTCGCAGACCCGAATGCCGCGAATACTTCGGTTGAAATTACATCGTCAACCGAAATATCCGTCATTGGATTCAATGAAGATGGTTGTTTTGATATAGAGACTCGCTTGATTAGAATTTATCCCAGACAACCCATTTATCTGGGTCTTGATGAAGTTATTCCCTTTGGCGGTGAAGCGACTATTGAGGCTTTTAGCAATTTTCCCATTACGTGGGTTGAGAGTCCTTACTTGAGCTGCTTGGACTGCAGTAACCCCGTTGCATCACCACCTGAGACTTCGACCTTCTACGCCACTATAGAAACACCTGACGGATGTATTGAAAGAGATTCGATTTTGGTAACAGTGACGGGAAACATTTACGTACCCAATGCTTTTTCTCCTGATGGGGATGGAATAAATGACATTTTCAAAGCTCAGGGTATTGACATCGTTGAATTCAAAATGGAAATATTCAACAGGTGGGGAGAACTAGTGTTTACATCAAATTCAATAGACGATGGCTGGAACGGGAGCTCTCCGAATAACGAATATTACGCCCCCACAGACGTTTACCCTTATCGAATAGTCGCAAGAGAGCACACAGGGGAAGTATTCGAATTGAAAGGAATGGTGACGCTTATCCGTTAGACGAATCGCGGATCGGTTTCCATTTTATGTCCACAGTTATTGCAGGTTCTCAAATCTTCACTTTCATAAAATTCACGAAATCTCGGTAGAAAGTCTTTCTCAATATTCTCAAGTTTGAAGTACGTTTCATGCAATTTGTTGTTGCAATTGTCGCAAAACCAAAGAAGACCATCGTTGAAGTCAGTTCCCTTTCTCACCCTTTCGATTACCAAACCGACAGAGCCTTCAGACCGCATTGGAGAGTGTGGTATACGAGGCGGAAGCAGATACATCTCCCCTGCTTTTATCGGCACATCTACTGCCTCTCCATCCAGCTGAATGCGAACGTTTATATCGCCTTCCAGCTGATAGAACAACTCTTCGGTTTCGTTGTAGTGGTAATCTTTTCGGGCATTTGGCCCACCCACAACCATAACGATATAGTCGGTACCCTCAGGATATAAATTCTTATTGCCAACAGGTGGCTTGAGAATATCTCGGTTATCGTCGATCCACTGCTGCAAGTTAAAGGGCTTCGGAATACTCATAAACTAAATCATTGGTCAAGCCTAAAGTTAGGCAAAATCGCTACTTGATTAATACAAATTCCGTGCGCCTGTTCTCAGCATGCTTCTCATTAGTGCAATAAACACCGTCTTTGCATTCATTGATCGGCTGGCTTTCTCCACGGCCTTCATAGGTAAGTCTGTCAGCGTCTATCCCTCTTCTGATTAAGTATCTCACTACTTCTCTTGCTCTCAAGTTAGAGAGTTGCTCATTATAAGCTTTCGGACCCCTGCTGTCAGTATGTGAGAGAACTTTGATTTTCTGATTGGGGTTTTGGCGTAAGAAGCCATACAGGTTATCCAGAGATTCCGTTGACTCAGGACTCAAAGTATAACTATCGAAAGAGTAATAGATGTTTGGAAGCGAAACAATTCTTTCGACCTCTTCTACTTCTGTAAAATCAAATTTCCAAAGGCCTTGAGATTCTAGCGTTCCGGACTTCTCAAATCCATGATAGGTTGATGTCAACTTCAAGGATTTCGTAACTTCTGCTTTAACAAAGTATATCGAATCCATCGGAACCTGACTAAAGCTAAACAGTCCATCTTCTATCGCATAAGATTTCGTTAAGAAGTTGTTTCTAGCCCCGAAAAGTAAAATTTCGTCATTGGCTTTTAGCTCATCAGACATTCCCAATAGATTCACCAGAGTTTCATCTGCTTTCTCATTGATACTGTTTTCAGCGAGCTCGACTTCCTCTATTTCCGGCTTCATCGAAGGTGGCATCAGCTCGAATACAAATGCTGATGTGCCATCAGGCCGCACAGTTTGAGTAGTGTCACCCGATCCATCTATGATTACCAGTTTATCGCTAAAATTGAAATGGCTTTCTTTGAAAACTAACTCATATGCATTTCCCGTAGAAAGACTACCCATTTCCATAAAACCATCTTCATCCGGCACGCAGATTCTGATCAGTGAGTCACCCAAAGCTCTGAGTTCAGCCCTATCATTTAAAGCTAGGTCAGCGGTAGGCACAATGCCAAAAACAGCGGGAATTTCCTTATGCGTTGAAATCATCCAGTCTGCTTCTGGTCTGGCGCGGGTATAAGCAAAGCTGTTTCTGCCTTTCCCTTCTTCCATAGTGGTAATGGGTACTCCTGTCTGACCAATTACATCTATTTCAACATCTCCTGTGGCACCTTTGGCAGTTAAGTTATATGGAGAATCCCAAGCTAAACCTTTGAGCAAAAACTGACCTGTACTATCAGTCGGAACCTCATCAATAGAAGTTCCTTCACTGTCTTGAAGAAGAACTGAAACATTTGCGAAATCTTCAGTTTCATCAGATACGACAGAACCGAGGAGGTCGAACATATCACTTTCATCTAAATTGTTTTCTTTCTTCAGGTCATACTCATCCGGCTCTAAAAACACAATCATGAAGGAAGAGGTATCTGAAGTAAACTCTTGGAATACATTTCCATTTTGGTCGTATGCGACTAGTTTAAGCGTAGTCTCAAATACTGAATCTGTTTCGATTGTATAAATCTCTCGCGTAACCACTCCTGAAATTTTCATTGACTTATCACCGCCATTTATCCCAACCATCTCATTTCCTGACTTATCAAAAATTCGAATCGGTTTTTTAGCTCCACTCATATCTTCCAATGCGAGGGTCAGATTATCCAATTTCTTACCGGCTTCTGCAGGTACGGACTTATCAATAGCTGGTTGGATTGAATGAGAATTGAGTTCAAAAGCAAATGAAAAGGTTCCGTTGGGTCTAATGGATTGGGTAGTATCTCCTGAATCATTTACGATTAGAAACATATCGTTCCATTCAAAATTACTGTCTTTGAAAACCAACTCATAGGCATGGCCCGTTGTAAGGCTTCCCATTTTAATATTACCATCATCGTCCACCTCACATATCCTAATCAAAGAATCTCCTTGTGCCCTCAGCTCGGGGCTATAGTCTGTATTGAGTTTTGATGTAGGTACAATTCCAAATACGGACGACAACACCATTTCAGTTGACATCATCCAATCCGCTTCCGGTCTGGTTCTCGTATATGCAAAACTGTCATTGGCCTGTTTTTTCTGAAGTGTAGTAATGGGAGCTCCTGTTTGACCAAGAATATCAATTTCAACATCTTCCGGAGCATCCTTTGTCGTAAGGTTATAAGGTTGATCCCATGTCAATCCTTTGAATAAGAATTTCCCTGTACTGTCGGTTTTTACTTCACCTAAGGCATTGCCTGTTTTATCCTCCAGCACTACTGATACATTGCTAAAATCTTGGGATTCGTTTGAGACCACAGTTCCAAACAGGTCATACAATTCGCTTTCATCCGTATTGTCTTCCTTGTTCATGTCGTACTCGTCCTGTTCCAAGAATTCGATATTGAACTCAGCCGTGTTAGAGTTGAATTCATGAACTATCTTGCCATCGCTGTTATAGGCCACCAATTTCAGCGATGAAGAAAAAACAGAGTCTGCCTTAACAGTATACAGCTCCCTGGTTAGCAAACCCGATACCGTCATGGTCATATCATCATTGTTGATCCCAACCATTTCGTTTCCAGAACTGTCAAAAATGCGAAGCGACTTCTTAGCTCCACTTATGTCTTCCAAAGCAAAAGTGAGAGTATCCAAGACCGCGGATGCAGGCTGAAAATACATTTCGTAAATGTCATCCCCTCCAAAGCCTGTTATTCTATTGGACGAAAAATAGCCTGTTTTTTCGTCTACAAAATCTACCCCAAAATCATCATAAGCAGAATTTATCGGGGCCCTCAAATTATAAGGAACATCATCGGCTGTAAGCAAACTCACATAGTACAAATCGAGTCCGCCGTATCCTTGATCTCTTCGGTCTGATGAGAAGAATAATCGATCATTACAGATTTTGGGATATAAATCGTTGCCAGGCGAGTTAATACCAGGCCCGGCGTTTTTGGGTAAGGTCCATTGACCTCCAACCCAATCGGTATACCATAAATCCAGCTGTCCATAACCTCCGGGTCGATCACTGGCAAAGTACATTCTGTTTCCGTCATCAGAAAAAGTAGGATGTCCGGTGTTGTAATTGCCGTTGTACTTGAAGGGTATAAGGTCCTCCTCATCTCCGGTTAACTTCGTAAAGAAAATATTCATTTTCAATTCGTAGAGTAGCCCTTCTATTTCTCGCAGTGTAACGGCATAAATTTCTTCATTGGGTCGTTTTTCAATCGGGCCATCGTGGTAGTAGTATTCTCTTCCTTTTAAAAGCATTTTGGACTTCCCAAACTTGCCGTTCTCTCCTTTCGGACTCGTGAAAAAAAGATGCAAACTCTGGTTGGTAAATGCCGAAGGGTAAAGCACTTGCACCGTTAGGTGGTCAGCTATATATATCAACCCATCGTCAGTAACATAAGGGGCATATTCGTTATAAATGGTATTCAAACCCTGAATATCAGTAACGGAACTCTCTGTCGCTAAAGAATCCCATTCCAATAGATTCCCTGCTTTATTCAGCCATTTGTATCCTTGAACCATGGCCCCTCCTTCACTTAGCATTCTGGATAGGTTCACATATGCACGAGAAAAGTCATTGTTAGCAATCAGAACATCTGCATAGAGAATCATCTCTTTTTCATTGACAGATCTCTCAATATCCATCAATTCTGCAACGTCCAAGGCGTCTTGATATCGCTGCAACTTATAATACGACTCTATCAAAAGATATCCTGCTTTTCTGTCTTCCATCTTCCCTTCAAAAGCTCTTCTAAGAGGTTTAATGGCATCTTCATATCTTCCTTCATCTACTAGTTTTTCTCCTTTTCTTGTTTGCGCCATTCCAACGGAAACAATCAAAATCAAAAGAAGCGGTAATCCTATCCTGAGGTATTTAGATAACAACTGTATCATAGTATTTTATATTTGGGGAGGTTATGGTTATTTCGTGCTGTAAAATTGTACTTCTATTCGTCTGTTCTCTGCATGTTCTTCATCCGTGCATTCAATTCCATCTGCGCACTTATTGACAAGTCGTGTTTCACCAAAACCCTCTCCTGAAATTCGGCTGGAATCAATCCCGCTTTGAACCAAATACTTCTTAACGCTTTCAATTCTCTGTTGAGAGAGTTTTAAATTGTACGCGGCCTCTCCTTTTGAATCAGTATGGCCTGCTAACTTTATTGCAACGTGAGGGTTGTCTTCCAATATTGAAATGAGTTTATTCAACACAACGTCTGCGCGTTGGCCAAGCATAGATTCATCCAGTTCAAAGTAGATAGAGGGAAGATTGAACTTTTCCTCCTCGGCTAGTTTGACCGTTACATTATCCTCATTGGTAATGGTGATTATTTTGTCAGATTCTTTCAATCGAACATAAACAAACTCTCCGCTCTCATCAGGCTTTATGCTTTCGATCACCTCTCCGTTTTGGTTGAAAATTCTAATCTCGGAATTCATATCTATCACAGCCGAGGTGAAAGAATAAGCCTCGTCGGGTCGAACCTGCTCAAAAGTAAATTCCCCTTTATCGTTGGTAAAAGCTCTGGCAATGGTAGTACCCTCCGAATCTTGTAAATAAATTTCAACCCCTTTTTGTGTCCCTTTAGAGGAACCGGAAAGAAAACCTGAAATATCAACAGACAGCATGCTCTCGTCTGTATTGACCACTTTGTCTAGGGAATAATCAGCAGGTGTGAGAAGTTCAAATTTGGCTTGACCTGATTCATCTAATTCCAGCTCTTCCATCAATCCAAAATTTTTGTCAAAAAGACGAACCTTATCGCCCTCACTCAGCTTCCCTTCAGTAAATGAAATAGTATAGCCCTCAAGTCCCTTGATACTCGCGAAGGTGAATCGACCGTCTTTATTCACGTAAGTGTAATCAAGAAGATTTCCGTCACTATCTAACAACTCTACTTTATCACCTGCGACTATTTCATCATTTTCCACTTCGCCATGGATGAGGTCAAATAGTAGTCTTGACTTGAAGGGTTTCACCTTCACAACCAAGTCAAGTGAATCAGGGAATAGCCTGTCGGTGCTAATAAAGGCTAACTCGCCTTTTACCGTGTATGGGTTAAAATCGTCGCTTACGCTATTCAAAGGCTCTCCGGGGTTTGCGATGCGCCCGTCGTGAAAAAGTAAAACGTCAAATCCCCCTATTGACCTCTCCGGGTTATTAGTCACGAAGTACAGGGAGTCACCTGCTTCTGAGGGATATAATTCATCAAACTCAGAGTTAACATCAGCACCCAAATTGATTGGTTCCCCTTCGTCAACATTGAGATTCATCTTCCAAAGATCCATGCCTCCATAACCCCCTTCTCGATCGGAAGAAAATATGAGCCATCCGTCTTTGGTTACCGTTGGGTGAACGTATGCACTTTTTTTGTCAATCCATTTTAAAAGCTCGTGCTTCTTCCCATTCCAAGTATAAATGCCATAATTGTCATGAAATCCTGCAGAAGCCAGGGGTGCTTGGTGAAAGGCGCTATAGTAAAGTAGGGTGTCGTCGGTAATCCACCCTGTAGAAATTTTCAGCATATGCTTTTCCTGCACACGAGAAAACTCCTTGTTCAATTCTGCAAAGAATGTCGAATCTGCTCCTTCTAATTCGAAATACACCATTTCCTTAGAAGTCTTTCTGGGAAAATAGCTTGTTTGTACTTCTTCTCGTCGAATAAGGATTGGGCCATTCAATACGGCAAAAATCGTCTGAGAAACAGAGTCATTTTTTCCAAATGCTCTTACCGAATAAAGTTCATCCTTCTTTTTAATACCCAGAAACCCTTCCAACTCATGCCTCAATTCGACCGCCTCTTCACTTTGTTCTCCTTGAAGAATTTCCAGAGATTCTTCGTAACGGCCGTTCCATTTTAATACTTCGGCGTAGCGATAGCTTCCGCAGGAATACTCTCCGTTCATAACCAAATAGCGGTAAGCGCTCTTGAACTTGCCTTCCTCAATTAGATCGGTCAACTTTTCACAGTTGCGCGACTCATTTTGACTTTGAAGGCCAAAAGAGTAAAGAAACAATGCTATGATCAGGGGGAGACTGCGCACGCTTTTTAGAAGTTTCTTAACGAGGACTGTTTTTCTTTGTAAAGATTGAAATCATAACCAATGAAAAGTTCGTGTGTGCCGCTTTGCTGTGACAGTATTGCGTTTGTGGTAAGATCATATGAATACCCAAAATGAAAATTATCGTTCAGGTAAAAATGACCACTGAAAACCATCCCAAATTGATAGCGATAAGTGGCTGTCAGCCAAAAAGCATTGTTGAATCTTGCGCTTAAATTGGCATCAAATTGCATGGTACCGTCAGTCTGCAATCGAATCAATGTACTTGGTTTCAGATCAACCTTATTCGAAACGGGAAAAATATAGCCTCCCACTACATTGAAGCTTGGTTCAAGTCTGGCATCGATCACATCGCTTGAAGTTAATTCGACCCCATTTAGGTTCATAACGCTTAAGCCAGCATACCCTCGAGTGGAAAGATACATGACCCCAAAATCAAAAACAGGCCTCCATTGATTGGCTTCATTTACAAATGCCACGGGATCTGATCCATCGGGAAAGTCGAGCTCATTCCAATTGTACCGATGGTTCAAAGCGCCACCGCTCAGGGCAAATGAAATCTTACTGTTTCCTTCCAGTTGAAGCTTGTAAGAAACCGAGCCATGCATCGACGAGGTCTCTCTAGCGCCTACTTGATCGTTTTGAAACCAAAAGCCCACAGCCAAATTATTGTTGCGAACAGGAGAATGAGCCGAGAAATAGGCCGTTTTAGGCGCTCCATCAAATCCTACCCATTGGGTTCTATAGCTTAGCGCAGTCGCAACAGAATTGCGTTCACCGGCATAGGCAGGATTAATGGCGTACAGATTGAAAATGTATTGAGAATACAAAGAATGCTGCTGGCCAAATGACTCAGCCAATGCTGTGAACAGGAGAAATGATATGATTATGAATTTTCTCATCTGATCAGTTCTATATAACCCTTATAAGTTATTCCGCCTGTTTCCAGAACATAGAAGTATGTTCCCGACAATAGTTCTTGGCCTGACTCAGACTCGCCGTTCCAGACTACATCTTCATTGTTGTAGTTTCTCGCCGAATAGACTTGCTGACCCCATCGGTTAAAAATCTCCACTTTATTTTGTCTGAACTCATCCAAGGTTATGTTTTCAATAGTCCACGTATCACTCTTGCCGTCACCATCGGGTGTGAAGGCATTAAATATTCTGAGCGCACAATTGGTAGCAGGGCCGGGAACAATCTCAAACTCCACCGTTTCTTGACAAAAACTTGAAAACACGGTTACAGAATAGAACCCGGGCAACAACCTATCGAGACTATCTACTTCTATGACACCGTTGCTCCAAACTATTTCATAAGGAGGAACACATCCGGTAAGATTGCTGATAAATGCACTACCATCAGAAGAGGTAGGGCACGAAGAAGCTGATGTAACGACATCGAAACTCAATAACCCTTCCGTCAGCGGCTGATGAAACCCCTGAGTTAGTGTAAAATCGTTGTTTCCAATTGTAGAGATGACAGATTCTCCAATGGTTTGCTCCAATAATAGACCTCCGTTAAGCGAAAACGAACCTCCTGAAGAGCCGATTACCTGCCTGTCCAAAACCACTTGTGCTGAGCTTGATAAAGCCAGCAGCATAAGGATGAAGGTTAGTATTTCGCGTTTTCTCAAGTTGAATCTAATTAGTCGCATACTCAATTACAGCACCGTAAACTCCCTGTTCTACGCTATCTACATCAACCGCATCGTCTCCTTCAAGAGCAGAAAAACGAACATAAAGTCGATATGAGTAAATGGAGTTGTCTATTTCGTTCAAATTGGTAATGTCAATGTCCAATTCTCTGTCTCCTGAAGGGCCGTTAGCTAAGACGGCTGTCAAAACCTCATTTCCCACACTAAAATTGGTCATGTTCTTTCTGTAAAGAGAAAATCGCATATTTCCAGGGCCAAAATCTCTATAGTATACTTTTAGATTATTTATGGTAGCACCATGAGGCAAATGAATTGGAGCCATTATTTCAA
This sequence comes from Cryomorphaceae bacterium 1068, assembly GCA_027214385.1. Taxonomy (NCBI): domain Bacteria; kingdom Pseudomonadati; phylum Bacteroidota; class Flavobacteriia; order Flavobacteriales; family Cryomorphaceae; species Cryomorphaceae bacterium 1068. The sequence continues at coordinate 53,379 of JAPVXR010000017.1, forward strand.
TGATACCCGTGTTTCTCAACATGGCAAATGGAGCATCATCATCAAAAAACTTCAACGCGTTGTGCTCTTCTAAATCCACCCCGATTTCATTGTCCGTCAATTCTCGAAAATCGAGAGGATCAATACTATAAAATGAGGTAGTAGCAGAAGGAGTAACTGATGGGGAAGATTGCGGTTGCCACTCAGAATCCGTGGCGTTGTAAACAAGCACTTGTCCATCTGTTGGTGGAACAGCACTCACATCTGTCCCCATAATAGCGCTCACTTTTGTTTCCCCGGTATCATCTAAGATAAGGTCTCCAAAAACTTCCACTTGGCTCGCCTTATCTGATCCGTTTCCAATAAAAATAAAGCCCTGAGAAAGATCAGACTGATCATATGGACTTAAGTCAACAGTAGTGCCATCGCCTGAAAGGCTTAAGGTAGAACCTGACAAACTCAAATCTTGAATCTCATTGGATGGGTCGGCATCAGCATCATCACCCAAACCGGGAAGTGTGCTCAAGTCTACTGTCGTGCCATCTCCTGAGAGACTTAAGGTAGAGCCCGAAATACTTAAATCTTGAATTTCGTTCGTTGGGTCAGCGTCGGCATCATCGCCTATTCCGGGTACATTACTCAAATCTACGGTTGTCCCGTCACCCGTCAAACTCAAAGTAGAGCCCGAAAGTGTCAGGTCCTGGTTATCGGTATTATCCAAATATCCCGAAAGATCTACCGTAGTCCCGTCATCCGATAAGCTTAACGTATTTCCAGATAGACTCAAATCTTGAATCTCATTGGAAGGGTCGGCATCAGCATCATCGCCTATACCAGGTAAAGTGCTTAGGTCAACAGGAGTAACATCACCCGAAAGGGTCAAAGTTGTTCCTGATAGAGCTAAATCCTGATTGTCGGTATTGTCCAAATAAGACGAAAGATCGACTTGCGAATTACTCGGACTATTTGAAATGGATAGACTATTGTCTTCAAGTTCTAACTCCTGCAATTCGTTTGATGGGTCGGAATCTGAATCGAGTCCAAGACCGGGTAATTCACTTAAATCCACAGATGACTCATTTCCTGAAATACTCAAGGAAGTTCCGTTTAAACTGAGACTTTGAATTTCATTTAATGGATCGGCATCCTCATCCTGTCGCAGGGAGCTGAGCTCAACGGTATTGGTTTGATCTCCCTCAGTAATTAAAAGATTGGTTCCTTCCAATACTACAGCTTCAATGAGCTCGTTGGTGGAATCTCCATCTCCGTCAGGACTATTAGATCCGGAAGACTTCGCATAAAAGGCGTATGGCACCGTATTGAAAGGTGCCTCTTGAAGTATGTTCAATCCATTTCCAACATCGACCGAAAGTCGTAGCCAGATTTTTCCTGACTCCCAAGGAATCTCACTAAAACTATTTATTAGCGGATTCCCTTGACCAAGACTTAAATTAATGAGCCCTGCCTTCCCGGTTTGAATAGACGAAAACTCTTCTTGATAGATCAAGTCACCATTCGGACCATCTAGAAATTCTACAGAAACATAAGCTCCTTGATCTGAAATGGGTAGGAAAGTTGAGGCATCGCGAACTATTGCCTGGTAATTGATAGCCTCAGGAACGCTCTGACCATTGAGATTGGTTGCTGAAAAGCACACCATCCAAAGCGCCGACAGTAAAGCAATATGAAAACTGCTTACGTCTCTAAGTTTTAAGGGGGGAAACTTTGACATATCTAATTTTCTCTAAGTATTCTGGTCCAACCATCAACTCCGAGAGAGAGCAAAACCGCCGTTTCTGCGCCAAACTCGTCCAAAACAAGATTTGGTGTGAAGAAATCAACGGGAAAAACTCCCGTATCTATCGTGACTTCGCCAAAGGCAGCAAAGGCTCCAGTCTTCCTGATGGTATAGACTCGTCCTTCGCATACGGAAGCCGGAGGCAAAAAGATACCAAAATCAAGATTTCCTAAAGGCTGAAAGTTGATCACAATCATGTGATCGTCAGCATTTGCAGTATAATTATCAGTGTCGCCAGACTCCAACAAGGTCACATCATAGCCTACGGAGCCACCAAATTGCACCGTGCTAAGAGGCGATGAAGTTCCAATTCCAACCCGCTGATCTTCATTGTATACCGTGTTTTGGTCTTCGTCAATAATCCAATCCCCATCTTCTCTAAGCGGTGCAAGGTTTACCGAGTGCTCAATCCCTGCCTCACTCAAGGTTAAGATGGTATCGTTGGTCAAAGTGAAAGCTTCATCGTCGATGAGTTCGTTTGTTGGATCAGCATCTTCATCTTCGACCAAAATGTCCAGATTCACACTGTAAGAAATCCCAGCCTCAGATATAACCAAGTTCGTTCCTATGAGTTGTAGGCCTGAGTCTGAATCAATAAGTTCATTGGTCGGATCAGCATCAGCATCGGCAATGTTCAATTCGGCAAGTGAAATAATTACTTCACTGCCATCGGCTTGGGTCAGGGTAATAGTATTGTTCTCAGGATTAAACAGGGCCGAGGAAATTAATTCGTTGGTAGCATCTGCATCTGCATCATCCACGTTCAACCCTTCCAGTGGAATATTCACTACGTTTCCCGGCTCTTGGATATCAATGGATTGAGTTTCCTCATCAAATTGCGCTGACGTGATCAGTTCATTTGTCGGATCATTGTCCAAAGATTCTTCTGCATTTCCTGCAAAGAGAGCATAAGGAACTGAAAGAAACCGGGATGATCCAAGACTTTCTAATCCCGAACCACTATCCACTTCAATTTCATACCAAATGTTTCCCGAAGCCCATGGTATGGCCTCAAAGCTCCCATCTGTGGCATCGCCTCCACCGATAATGAGGTTGATCAACCCGAAGTCATTGGTTTGAATTCCCGAGTGAGATTCAGAGTAAACTATAGTTCCGTTAGGGCCCCCATCTCGAATAGTAACGACTATAAATACCATCTCGTTTTTGAGTGCTTCACCAGATTCACTATCTCTAAGCGCCGCCTGGTAGTTGATCCCTTCAGGCGACTGAGCTGATGAAATCAAGCAGGAAAAAAAGAGGAGAAAAAAGGAGAAATACTTCGCGTGTTGGAATTTCATATTGGAGCAGGACAAAAGATTCGAACCTTTTGTAAAATACTTCAATTCAATGGCGGGAAAACAGGGGGTTCCGGTTTAAATGCTAACAGTGCGAAGTGAGTTATGGATAAGGGTAATTAATGGTAGGGTTTTTTTCACCCCAATGCTTTTCAAAACGCTCAATATTTATTTCGGAAGACAAGGTGACATCACCAAAAAGGAAATCAACAAAATGTGCTGAGAGAAAAGGTGCAAGCATGACTCCTTTAGTACCTAATCCATTAAATAGATAAAGGTTTTCTTCTTTTGGGTGTTCGCCTATGAGAGGCCTTCTATCCTGAACAGTAGGCCTGATTCCTGCTTTGTGATCAATGATTTCGTATGCGCAAGTAAAATATGTTTCAAACTTGTCAAGCAACTCCTTTTTGCCTGCTTCAGTGGGGTCAGGGGTTTTATCCTTCCAGCTAAAAGTGGCGCCAACTCTGTAAAGCTCATTGCCCAAAGGCAAAACAAAAAATCCTGCATTAAAGGTCTGCTCTAGCTTAAGCCCCGGGCATTTCAGTGTCAGCACTTCACCTTTTGTTAAGCCAAAAGGTAGGTAGGACCACCAATCACTCATCGATGATCGATTTCCTCGACAATCAATGACTTTGGTAAAGTCAACGGGGCGATCAAGGGCATCCTTCAGCTCTTTAATAGAAGGACTTATACTAAGACTAACATCTTGAAAACATCCTTTTTCGGCAATGTATCGCCTGGAGGCGGTTAAGAAAACAGGAATGTCCAAATATCCTGCATGTCTCACTTCGCCTTCTCCAAATTCGGGAATTCGACCAAATAATTCCTCCAATTTCGGAGGAGGGTTGAATAGGTATGGGATAAAACCAGGTAGATCATTTTTTTCAAACCACTTGTCTCTTTCCTGTTTGGAGCCATGAATTCGCCATACCGGACGAGGTTTATAAAAATTGACTTCAAGAAGAGATTCCATTCGGGGATAAAACGATTCCAATTCGCTGATGAATTCATCAGCCATCCAACTCTTATTTATTCTTCTGAAAACAATGGGGTTCCAAAGTCCTGCCGCCACCATGGAGCTCGATGATTTGTAGCCGTCATCAAAAACAACAAAATCAATTCCTTTTTCCAATAATCTCAACGCAAGTGCAGTTCCCGCAATGCCCTGACCTAAAATAGCTATCACCCCACAAAGCTAGTCTATACGGTAACAATAGCCAGCATTATTGCGGGCACTATGGCGATAAGCACAATCACAAAATAGACTATAAGTATTGCGAGAGCTTTTAAAAAAGAGGGTAGCAGTTTCTGACCGTAAACCACTTTTAGAGACCAAATGAAATATATCAATAGAAGGAGTGGAATAATAGAAAAGGTCTCAACCTCTATCCAAAAGCTGATCAGCAAATAAATACTCAAAATTGCAAATACGAAAGTATGAATGTGAAGGGCTTGAACGAGGTGTTGGACATAAAACGAGTTCCTTCTAAAATGAAAAAGCCACAGCACCAAACCGAAAATAGGCACCAAGAAAAAGAGGGAGATCGATGCAACGCGGAATAGAGATCGCACGAAAGACTTTGGGTCATTGTTAGCCTTCTCTACCTGCTCATACATGTATTCTTCTACACCTCCTTTATCAAATTCATCCTCTTCGATACTAATGAAGCTTTCTACTTGATCATCAGTCTGCAACGAATCGACAACTATTTGCACATCAGAAACCAGTATGGTATCATTTTCTGCAGCGAGCAGACTGTCTAGGATCAAAGCCTTTTGATTTTCCACGTTTCTCGTGGTAAATCCCATATTTTCGGCATCATTGTTTACCGAAATTGACAAGAGAAAAAAGTAGATGAAACTGGTGAAAAGGTACATTCTTAATGGAGCGATGTACGATTTCCGCTTTCCTTCGTTAAACTCTTTTGTGAGTCTTCCGGGTCTCACCATAAGCAACAAAATGCTTTTGAAAAACTTAGAATCTACCGTGAAGTAATCTTGGAAAAAGTCGCCTATAAAATCCCCCAAAGGCACTTTAGCGCCCTTGGTGCGTTGACCACATTGAGCGCAGAACTGATCTGTGGCCTTTAGGTCATTGCCACAGTTTAAGCATTGCGGTAAGTATTTTTTGATTTCGCCCATTTAACCGGGGCTGAATTTAAGAAACCTATGCGGGACTTAATCCTCGGCCAGAACCTCTTTCACAATAGAAGGGAGATAATTAAATTCTTTCTCTTTGCTAACGAAGCGCTTGGCACCGATTTTACCGGCTTCTTCAATGGTCCAATCGTTGTCATTATTGCTTAAGAATATCACAGGAACGTTGTAATCGAAACTCTGCATGAGTTGGATAAGGTCAAACCCACTGATAGATGGCATCGTAATATCTACGATTACCAAATGGTATGAATTAGACCCCAAGAGCTTCATTGCATCGGTCGAACTAGGGGCAATATCAACATCAAAACCATTTTCAGTAAGTAGCTTTCGCGTGATCTTAAGAGTGATCAACTCATCGTCTACAAGAAGGATTCTTTGTCTGCTATTTGAAGGCACTAGTTTCAAAGTTAGTCGGGCTATAAAAAATCTTAGGCTGTTTCCAATTGGCGCTTGGCGTCTTGCAAAGCCTCTTCTGAATGTTTCGTGATTTGGTCGAGTTCCGAAGATACACCGTCCAACTCATTCGCTTTAAGCTTATTCTCTACTTTACGAAGCAATACTACCAATTCTTTTAGACCTAACGGCACGGCAGCAGATCGCATACGATGAATGACGAAACGCACCTTACTCCAATTGCTCTCATTTCGAGCATCTGTCAACTCATTAAGATCTATAAAAGTACGCTCAGCATAAAGCTTGAGAATATCATTTACAAAGTCTTCATCGTTTCCGGAAAGTTGCTTCAAACCATTCACATCAATAGTGCTCATATCAGACATAGTTTAGGGTGACTTGTTATATAAGTACGCTTCACTTGTCTAAACAGTTTCATCTACAGGAAATTAATTGAACAGCCTGAAAATATCCATTCCATTGGCATAGATCAGAAGGGTAAGAAGTATTGCTATACCGGCTAGCTGAGCGTATTCCATCACTTTTTGATTCGGCTGACGGCCAGACACCATTTCATACAGCAGAAACATCACATGACCTCCGTCCAATGCAGGGATCGGTAAAATGTTCATGACCGCTAATATGATGGACAAGAATGCGGTCATATTCCAGAATCGCTGCCAATTCCAAGTGTCATCAAATAGTTTTCCGATGGTGATGAATCCGCCCACTTGCTTTACTCCTTCGCTGCTAAACAGCAACTTGAGCGATCGCACATAATCTGTCAAACGTGACCAACCATATGCGATTCCCGCAGGAAAACTTTCCAAAAAGCCGTACTCCTGACTCACTGTATCAAAAAACTCCAGCGGAGTTTTGTATCCAAATCCGAGAGTGCCATCCTCACTTACTGTCATAGCTAAGTTTTCAATGTTGCCACCTCGGTTTACGGCCACATTAATTGTATCTCCTTTTCGGCTAACCAATGCACTCAATAAAGCAGGAACATATTTGGCATCCTGCCCATCAACTGAAACAAACTCGTCTCCCTTTTTCAATCCTCCTTTTTCCGCATTGGATCCTTCCATTACCGTATCTACTACTGACGGAAATTGCTCCAGAAACAATGATTGCCTTCCTGACTTTAAAACGGCTTGATCAATATCCTCAGGGAGAGTTATCGATTCACTGTTTCCGTTTCTTTCTATGTCAATCTTTCGCGCTCCTCCAAAAAGAACGGCAGCATTCACATCATTCAATACCTGAATGTCTGAGCCTTCAACCCCAACGATTTTATCACCATGTTCAAACCCAATATCCAGCATCAAGCTGTCTGCATAGACTCCGTATGAAAGATTCTCAATAGGAATGTATTGTTTGCCCCAAGCAAACAACATCATTGAGTAGATAAAGAATGCCAGAATAACATTTACCGTTACTCCACCAACCATAATGATGAGTCTTTGCCATGCAGGCTTCGATCTGAATTCCCAAGGCTTTGGGGGCTCGGCCATCTGCTCGCGATCCATCGATTCATCGATCATTCCCGATATTTTCACATATCCACCCAGCGGCAGCCATCCGATACCATATTCAGTATCTCCTACCTTTTTCTTAAATAAAGAAAAGTATGGATCAAAAAACAGATAAAACTTTTCGACTCTGGTCTTGAAAAGCTTTGCCGGTATAAAGTGTCCCATTTCATGAAGGACGATCAATATGGATAGGCTTAATAAAAACTGACTTACTTTAATGAGTATCTCCATTCCGTATCAGGCAACTTTGGTCTTAATAAACTCTTTTGCTTTCGCTCTTGTTTCGGCATCAGTGCCAAAATAATCTTCTAGTGTAGGTTTTTTGATGAGTGAAACCCCATTCAGGCAGTTCTCTACCAAATTCGACATTTCCAAAAAGCCGATTTCTTCTTTTAAAAATGCTTCAACCGCAATTTCATTTGCCGCGTTCAAAATACACGGTGCAGTTCCACCCATCTTCATGCTTTCAAAAGCCAAAGACAAGTTCCTAAACGTTTCCATATCGGGCTTCTCAAAAGTAAGGGACGGATAATCGGCAAAATTGAAACGAGGGAAATCTGACTTCAAGCGATCGGGAAAGCTCAACGCAAATTGAATAGGCAATTTCATATCGGGATATCCCATTTGGGCCTTTATGCTGCCATCCTCAAACTGAGCCATACTGTGAATCACCGACTGTGGGTGGACCACCACATCAATTTCCTCGGGCTTTAAGCCAAAAAGCCATTTTGCTTCGATCACCTCAAGCCCTTTGTTCATCAAGCTGGCTGAGTCTATGGTCACTTTGGCACCCATATCCCAATTGGGATGTTTGAGTGCTTGTTGAGGCGTTACCTTAGAAAGATCTTGAATGGTTTTTCCACGAAAAGGACCTCCCGAAGCTGTGAGGATCACGCGCTCCAACTTGTTGTGGAATTCCCCTACGATGCATTGAAAAATGGCTGAATGTTCCGAATCAACCGGATAGATATTCACTCCTTTTTCTCTTGCGGCAACTGTTACTAATTCACCTGCTACGACGAGAGTTTCTTTGTTTGCCAAGGCAATGTGCTTGCCGGCATCAATCGCATTCAAGGTGGGTTGCAAACCCGAAAACCCAACCAATGCGGTAAGGACGATGTCGATCTCCTCCATTTGAACCACATCGGCAATCGCCTCAGCGCCGCAATACACTTTGATGCCTTTGTCAAAAAGCAAATCCTTCAACCACTCATAACGTGATTCGTCGTTGATCACCACGGCATTCGGCGAAAACTTTAAAGCTTGCTCTGCCAGAAGATCTGCGTTTCTGTTTGCGGTAAGCACCTCTACCACAAACTCATCAGGATGTGCTTCAATCACTTCGAGGGCCTGAGTTCCGATAGAACCGGTAGAGCCAAGAATAGCAATGTGTTTTGATTTTTTCTCTTGCATAAAGGCGCAAAGATAACATATAGTAAACCACGGAAGTGGCTATTTGGCGGAACGTAATTTCACCTCATCCAGTAATTTCTCATCGGCATCTTCAATCCCGTCCAGCGCGACGAAATTACCTCCTGCTTTATCGGCGAGTTCTTTCATTTCTTTGGTAGTGTACTTTCCACATTTGATTCCCAATACCGAGGTTACTACCCCTTTTCTCTTGTACTTGGCTGAAAGCTTCTGAGCTTTATCCGCACCCTCATTAAAAGCTCCGTCAGTAGCCAAAATGATCTGGTTGTTTCCGCCATCAATAAAGAAGTCCATCGCGGCTTGACCTGCTCGGTTGATTGCTTTTGTTCCTTCGGTTTTTCCTCCCGCCGTCAATCCTTTTATGGCCAACTTGCATGCCTCTTTATCCAGATTGCTTTCTGTCTTTATAATTACCCCCGCATCTGTAGCATAAGAAATTAGAGTAAAGCGATCCACATCCCTAAGGACATCGACTAGATTAATCATCGCTACTTTCAATAAGTCCAGTTTTCCATTGTGCTTCATAGAAGTTGACACATCAACTAAAAAGACGAGATTATTTGGTTTGAACTTTGATAGTGGCAACACAAGGTCTTCTTCTACAGGAATATTATCCAAACCGGGTTGAGAAGAAACAACCTCAGGAGTGGCAGGGGTTTCAGGGGTGTCGGAGGTGGCAACAGTTCGGGGAGCTATCGGTGTAGGACGAACTTCCTCTTTCTGATCAATGTCTAAAAAAGCGACAAGATGATCATTGGTAGCATTGACAAAAATGGATGTGTCCAATCCTGAAAGGGCGAAATAATATCTACCAAGGGGAAGGTTTAAATCGAGCTCACCGTTGATGTCTGTGAAATATTTACCCACGGGTTCTCCATCTTTAAATACCTGCACTTGCGTTTCAACCAATGGAATATTTCGCATCGTTCTGGCCGTAACGCTAAAAGGCCTCAATGACCCTACGGGATTATCTGAGAAGTCGGGGCAGGGAACAAAGCGATCTGCGGCATAAGTCGATTCTCCTTTCAGCGTGATCTGCTGTGGCACAACCCATGCGCTCGTGAAAACGTCAAACTCCTCCTTGAAAGCTCCTTCTTTATTAGGGTTGTAACGAAGACGCACATATTCCGTTTTACCTGGCTCTATTGTTTTTGCACTAAAAGTGACATCGACGTTCTTAGGCACCTCGACTCGAAAAATAATAACCGGTTTCTCCGAATTATTCTGAATTCCGAAATCGGCAAAGTTTTCGTCAGCTCTGGTCAGTAATCCGAAATCCATTTGGGAAGTGACCAAGTTTACTTGACCAAAGCCAGTCAGAAATATGAGAGAAAAGAATAAGGTTAAGATTTTTTCCATTGAAGGAGGAGGTCTGCGTTATCTCGGTTATCGCTCAGGCGAGGCACTTTGTTTTGGCCGCCAAGCTTACCCTTAGACTTCATGAACTCATTAAACGCATCCTTCTGCAAAGATGTTATTTCAAGCGGTCTCAATATTTTGCCCTTGATCAAATCCGCATAGTAGATATTCTTCTTCTGCATCGCCAGGTCCAGCTCAGCCGAAAAGGAATCGATATCTTCCGGCTCTTTAGCGAATGATACCAACCACTCGTGGTGAGGAAGACCTTCTTTTGGATTGAGTTGAGGGGCGACATGAAACTCAATCACCTCTGCAGGATACTTTGCTACCACGTCATTTAGGGCTCCTTCTACTTCTTCAGCAATAACATGCTCGCCAAAGGCAGAAGTAAAATGCTTTATCCTCCCTGTCACTAATATCTTATACGGATCGAGCGAAGTAAACTTCACCGTATCGCCAATGCTGTATGCCCATAGACCTGCATCGGTCGAAAGAACCAAGGCATAATTTTTTCCGAGCTCCACCTCGGCCAAACTCAGTCTCGTCGGATTTTCATCAAAATAGGTTTCAACGGGGATAAACTCAAAAAAGATTCCTCCATCTATATTGATTAGAAGCGATTTGTCATCCTGCTCATTTTGAAAAGCGATGAAACCTTCACTTGCCGGATAAGTTTCGATGCTATCTACCCTTCCACCGATCAGCTTTTCAAATCGCGGTCGATAGGGTTCAAAATTTACACCTCCGTAAACGAAAAGATTAAAAGTGGGAAAAAGCTCCTTAATGGTAGATTTTCCGGTTACTTCCAAAAGCTTTTCAAAGTAGTGCTGCACCCAGCTTGGTATGCCTGAGATGAGGCTCATAGGTTGGTCACGCGTTTCTTCTACCACAGCCGACACCTTGGTTTCCCAATCATCTATTGAATTGGTTTCAAAAGATGGAAGTCGATTTTTCTGGAGATAGCCCGGAACATGGTGAGCTACAATTCCAGAAAGTCTTCCTGTGGGGATTCCGTTCGTGTCTCCCAGTACAGGGCTTCCCTGTAGGAAAATCATTTTGCCGTTTACAAATTTGGCATAACCGGTTTTTGCTATGTACAGGAGCAGCGCATTTTTGGCAGCCTCGGTGTGGTGAGGCATGGACTCTTTAGAAATAGGTATGTATTTGGCTCCGCTTGTTGTTCCTGAAGTTTTTGAAAAATAGAGTGGACGTCCGGGCCATAAGATATCTCCTTCACCCGCTACCGTCTTATCGATATATGGCTTGAGTGCCTCGTAATCGCGCACAGGAACGTGCTCTTTGAATTCTTGGTAGTTCTTAATCTCCGAAAAAGAGTGGTCTTTCCCAAAGGCTGTATTCTGAGCTTTGGACAACAAAGATGACAGGGTTTTTTCTTGGCGCGTCAGGGCCTCTTTGCTCCACTTCTCAACTTTTTTGGCAGCCTTAGCTGCTATTGGCTTACTCAGCCATTCTTTCAGTCCCATAATTAAGAGGAAAATGCAATGTAGTCTCTTGGATTAAGAGGAGTCCCATTGTACCAGAGTTCAAAGTGCAAATGCGGTCCATCAGTTAACTCTCCAGAATTTCCAATGATGGCTATTGAATCTCCTGCTTCTACCCTATCACCAACTTTTTTCAGCAAGATCGAATTGTGCTTGTAAATGGAAACCAAGTTGTTGGCGTGTTGGATCTGAATAACGTTTCCTCCATCAGAAGTAAATGAAGCCATGACTACTGTTCCGTCCAGTATTGCCTTGATTGTTTCTCCTTCTTTGGCAGCCACATCGATACCATAATGACCAATCTTCTGATCAAAGTCTGAAGTAATCGTCCCGATAATCGGCGGAAATAGCAGTGTCCCGGGCAGTCCCAGCGTTTCTGACACAGATTGAGATTGGGGGTTTAAAGCATACCTTTCCTCCGACTCTATTTCTTGGCGCAAAAGAGAATCTTCGGGAGAAGCAGAAAAATCTAAATTATCATATTCTTCTGAATCACCGCCCAGTGCCATTTTTGACGTATCCGTCTCCACTTCGCCATTTAAGATTCTCTGAATGTTTTCAAAATAGGAACTATAAACAGCTTGGGCCTCTTCCAGTGAATCGACCTTTACGGTGGCGTTTAAAGCGCGTATTCGGGTCTGAGTGTCACTGTAGCCGGGAATGTATTCTTTTAAAGGAGTCAAGATCACTACAGACAGTACTATAGCAGCTATGGATATGAACAAAATTGCTACCCCTGCTATCACGTTTAACGGAGTAAGAAAGGCCGAAAAACTTTCGTCAAAAGTAGCGTCGTTCATGACCACAAGCCGGTACTTGCTCTTGAGCTTTCTTATGAGCTCCTTTCGCCGCTCTTTCTTTGTTTGTTTCTTATCCATCTGTTAACGACAAATATCAGAAATCCTTTTTCAAAACTCTCTTTCCAAAAAATGCAATAATTTTGCACAAATCGTGTTTAACGACTATTCCGATAAAGGCAACCCGTGAATTCCATTCGACCACATAAGATTCTATCCCTGATATTTATCGCGTCCATCTTTGCATTGACAGGGTGTTCCAAGAAAAAATCGGGTTTTACCAATCGACTCTATCACAATACAACGTCGCATTACAATTGGTATTTTAACGCTTCAGAAATTCTGCGCCTCACGGAAGAACAACTGTGGGCAGGCAAGGAAGACGATTACTTGGAGCTCTTGCCCATTTATGTGGTGCCAAGTGAAGAGGAGCAAAAGAATCTCTATCCTCAGATGGATGAAATCATCGAGAAGTGCAGCACGGTGATTGATCGTCACAGCATGGAGATCAGTAAAAAAGAGTACAACAATTGGATCGATGAGTGCTACTTGATGATTGGTGTAGCCAATTTTTACAAGGGTCAATATGCCAAAACAGAGGAAATGACCTCTTATGTGGCAAAAAAATACAAAGGGCAGAGTTCTCGTTTTGATGCAGCCATTTGGCTTTCTCGCACATATATAGAGCAGGAGCGCTATGGAAAAGCAGCCACCGTATTAAGTGTGGTCGAAGATGACAATTCAAAAGAAAAGCCGAAGGATTTTGCATGGAGGCTGGAGACAGTGAAGGCTGAAATGATGCTGAGACAAGATCGCTACAAAGATGCCATTCCGTACCTGGAGGATGCATCAGTCCTTTGTGACGACAATCGAATGAAAGCTCGCTTAACCTATATTCTGGCTCAGGTCTACAATATAGAAGGGCGTAATGCAAATGCCATTGACGCTTATGCAACAGTAGTTGATATGAAACCCGATTATGAGATGGAGTTCTATGCCAAGATCTCTCAGGCATTGGCTTTCGATAGGAAGCTCGATTCAAAAAAGATCAAGGACATGCTTCTCAAAATGGCCAAAGACAAGAAAAATGAAGAGTACTATGATCAAATCTATTATGCCCTTGCCGACATTGAACTAGAAGAACAAAACGTCCCTCAAGGGATCGAGTATTTGCAAACTTCGATAAGGAAAAGCGTAAATAATCCAGTTCAAAAAGGGAAGAGTTACCTGCGCTTAGCAGAAATCAATTTTGCAGATAGAAATTACGTCTTAGCAAAAAACTACTACGATAGCACGGCCACTATCCTCCCTGAGGACTTTCCGAATTACAAGGCCATTGTTGCAAAAGCCAATTCATTAAATGACTTGGTAACCAACATTGAGGTAGTTGAAACCAATGATAGCCTAATAGGCCTGGCCTCACTTGATGAAAAGGAACGAGACAAAAAAATCTTGAAAATAATGGCCCAGCTAGAGGCTGAAGCCGATCAAAAACGTCAGGACGAACTTGACGCCTTGGAAAGGCTTCAAAACCGACCGAACTTCTCCTCAGGTGGCAGCTCAAGCTCGGGTAGAAAATGGTATTTCTACAATACCAATGCACTCAGCTCAGGATTTACTGAATTTAAAAGTCGATGGGGTGATAGGCCGAATGAAGACAACTGGAGACGATCCATGAAAACGGAGATAAACTTATCCGGACCGTCCCAAGATTCGGATACCGATAGTCTGCTTGCCGAAATCGGAACTGAGGAAGAAGAAAAAACTCTGGAAGATTATTTGGGTGAGCTGCCTATCGGTGATGATGCCATGGCAGCAGCGCACAACGAAATCATTGCCGCTCTGTATGAAATCGGAACAATCTATAAAGAGCGACTTCAGGATGATGACAATGCCATTGAGTCTTTTTTGCGCATAACCAATGAATACGACACGAGTGCCACTTCCCTTCCTGCGCATTATCAGCTCTACCGAATTTATGTAGAGAAAGAAGAGTCAGGAGGATTTGTCGGAACAGGTTTTAGAGATAACTCAGAATACTACAAGAATGTGATTTTGGCAGATTACCCCGACAGCGAATTTGCCAAACTCATTACAGACCCTGACTACATTACCGAAAAGAACCGAAATGTAGAGGAAGAGAGAAAAGCTTATGAGGAGACGTATAAGAAATACAGTCGCAGGCAATACAACGACGTAATGCTAACCTGCAATACTGTAATTCGTGACGAGCCAAACAATAATTACCTCTCGAAATACTATCTGATTAAAGCACTCACCATCGGTGCACAAAAGCAGCCTGAGGCTTATGAGAATCTTTTGCGCGAAATCATCTCCAAATTCAGAGGTACCGAAGAAGGCGATAAAGCGGCAGAGCTGCTTGGTCAATTGAATGAGCTCAAGGCTCAAATGGCCAGAGATGAGAAGAAGAACAACCCCGATTCGGATGTAGCTGATGCTAGCGAGCCAACTGATACTGCGCCGGTCAACACCTCCATGTATAATGTGAACGACGACTCCGAGCATTTTTTCGCCCTGATTTTTCCAAAGGCTGAGGATAGCTCTACCGATTTGAAAGTGTCTATAGCCGACTTCAATACGGCCTCATTTAGAAATGATAATTTGAGAATTACGAACAGTTTCATTGATCGCGATCACCAAATTATTATAGTGAGAAGCTTTAAGGATAAAGCGGATGCTATGAACTACTTCAATACCTTTGCCGTAAATAAAGCAGCTCTAAAAGAGATCAACGAAAAGGGTTACCAGACTTTTGTAATTACCACAAAAAACTTCACGACACTTTTTCGCAATAAAAATGCTGAAGTTTACCAGTCCTTCTTCGAGGAAAATTACCTCTAAGCAGTACACAACATAGATATCATGTTCAAGAGTTCAAACACCAAAGAAATGGCCAAAATGAGCGAATCTCAAACACCTGAAAAGTTAAACAGAATTGTATCGGGAACCAGCATCGAAGGTGAAATCAAAACGGATAGCAATATTCGGATTGATGGAACCGTAAAAGGGACCATCACCGCCAAAGGTCGCTTAGTGGTTGGTTCATCGGGAATTATTGACGGTGAAGTGGTTTGTGAAAATGCCGACATTGAAGGAAAAATAACGGGACAAATATCCGTGAATGGCTTGTTGAGCCTCAAGTCTACTGCTCGATTAGAGTGTGATATCACCACTAAAAAATTAGCCATCGAGCCTGGAGCTGTCTTTACAGGAAGCTGCACGATGGGAGGTGGTGTCATTAAAGAATTCAAAAACACCCCAAGTGAGCCTCAATCCCAAACGCGACAAGAAGAATCCAAACAAGGACGAGGTTAACAGACCGGTAAACGACTTCTACAAATATTCAAGTATGGCCATTCAGATGGGTATTACCATCGCGGCCGCGGTCTACGGAGGCATAGATCTGGATGAACGACTTCAATTAAAAACACCCTGGTTCACATTGCTTCTCTCATTAATTGGCGTAGGAGCCGCCATATATATTGTAATCAGAACTACAAGTAAATGAAGGCTACCCGGTCCAACAGTATTTTCACCAAAGATTTGATCATTATTGCAGTTTTGGTTTGCGCCGGGGCTTGGGCTTCCGCCAATCTGCTACTTGATCAATCTGTCCCTTTTTCTTTCTGGCTTTCCATTGCGCTTCTGACTATAGCTTCATTTTTCATTCACCGCTTTTTGGTCAATGCGAATAGCAAGCGTCCCCAAATATTTGTGGCCAGTTTTATGGGATCGCTTACCGCAAAATTATTCCTCTCTGCAATCATCCTCGTTATGGTTGGTGTTTTGGATAAAGAAAACTTGAAATTCACTGCCATTGGTTACCTCATTGGCTACATGCTTTTCCTTGTAGCTGAAATTAAAAATCTTCTTCCTCTTATCCGCTCTTCATCACACTGATTTACAGAGGTATTGAGGGGGTTTTCAACAGGTGTTAAAAAAACCTACTCTTTTATTTCATTCTCCGTATTTAATCAATAGCTTTGCAGTCGATTTTTGAACGCCCTATTGCGCCGAAAACACCGACAATGCTGATGAATACAGCCACTAGAAAAGCTCTTGCGAAGAGCATCCTATTTCTGACTCTTTTTGCTGGTTTTACGTTTAACGTCTCTGCTCAGCACGATCATGACGATCACGACCACAAAAGCGAGTCTCATTCTGATGAAGCACATGCTGAAGAAAGTTCCTTCGACGCAGGTGAAATGATCATGCATCACATCTCTGATGCTCATGAAATCCACATTATTGGTGATTTCGCTATTTATCTTCCTATCATTCTCTATACAGAGGATGGATTTGACGTTTTTTCTAGCTCACATTTTTACCACAATGAGCAGCACGGTTCTTATGTCGATGACGGTGGTGAAGATGTAGATTATCATTATTATACCTACGACGACTATGCGCTTTTTCACGAGCATATCTACTATGACAACAGATCTGGGTCGCTTGAAATCAATCCTGAAACAGGCGAAGCATCCAATGAAGCAGTAATGGACCTCTCGATTACTAAGTCAGTCACGGGAGTGTTGTTTACTTGTCTCTTACTAATATTGATTTTTAGTTCAGTAGCACGCTCTTACAAAAAGAGAAAGGGACAGGCACCGAAAGGACTTCAGTCTTTTCTTGAGCCTTTAATCCTTTTCATTCGCGATGAGGTAGCTATTCCGTCTATTGGTAGTGCGGCGAAAGCTGATAAATTCATGCCTTTCCTACTTACTACTTTCTTCTTTATTTGGATAGCCAATATGTTGGGGCTCATTCCATTCATTGGAGGGTTTAACATTACCGGGACACTCTCAGTTACGATGGTATTGGCAGCATTGGTTTTCATTATTATCACTATAAACGGAAACAAGCACTACTGGGGACATATACTATGGCCTGCAGGTGTACCTCTTCCGATCAAATTCATTCTCGTTCCGATTGAAATCGCCAGTATTTTCATCAAACCTCTTGTATTGATGGTTCGACTTACGGCAAACATCACCGCAGGCCACATCATTATTTTGGCTTTCGTTTCTCTTGTTTTGATTTTCGGGGAGCAAAGCGCCACTGCGGGGTACGGAGTTGGATTCGGAAGCGTATTATTTATGATTTTCATGTTCTTTATAGAGTTATTGGTAGCCTTCTTGCAAGCCTATGTGTTCACACTACTGGCTGCATTGTACTTTGGCGAGGCAACTCAAGAAGGACATCATTAATTACGGCAATTATTAACCCACATAAACACAAAAGCTAAATGGAATTATTAGCTATTATTTTGCAAGCAGCGGCAGATGCCGGATTCGCAGGAATCGGAGCAGGACTCGCAGCTATTGGAGCAGGTATGGGAATCGGTAGAATCGGTGCCTCAGCCCTTGAATCAATGGCTCGCCAGCCGGAAGCTACAGGAGACATCCGTGCAAACATGATTGTTGCGGCAGCACTCGTTGAGGGTGTAGCACTTTTCGCAGTAATCGTTTGTCTTTTGGTTGTTCTCTAAAACAAACAAGGTGAAGATGGCCCTGACGGTTGGTCAGGGCCCTTCATTAAACTTTAATTAAGAGCAAAAGATATGTTATCAGTTAGTTGGGGAACAGTACTTTGGTCATCGATTGCATTTATAATCGTTGTCATCATCCTGGCCAAGATGGCTTGGAAACCTATTTTAGCATCTATCCGAGAGAGAGAAGACTCGATCGATGATGCCTTGAAATCTGCAGATAAAGCCAGACAAGATTTGGCCAATTTGCAATCAAGCAATGAAGAGCTTTTAAAGGAAGCACGACTAGAGCGCGATGCTTTGCTCAAAGATGCACGAGGTACGAAAGACAAAATTATCTCAGAGGCAAAAGAAAAAGCTGAGGCTGAGTACGCCAAAATTTTAAGCTCTGCCAAAGAAGACATTCATAACGAGAAGTTGGCTGCTATTACTGAACTAAAGAAGCAAGTAGCCGAGTTAAGTATTCACATTGCAGAAAAGGTTATTCGCCAAGAATTGAGTGAAGACCAGAAGCAAAAAGATTTGATCGATCGATACCTTGAAGAGGCAAAATTGAACTGATGCATAAGAATTCAAAAACAGCCAGACGTTATGCTAAGGCGCTTCTCTCTTTTGCCATAGATCAAAAAGAGTTAGATGCTGTCGCAGCGGAAATGAAGTTGATTGCTGATACTTGTGCAACCAGTCCTGATTTGGTCACTCTCTTGAAAAGCCCTGTTGTAAAACCAGCAAAGAAACGCGACATCCTGGACAAAATTTTTGTAGGACAAATCGGAACGATTACGCTTAAGTTTTTAAAGCTGGTTACTCAAAAGAAGCGCGAAGATCAGCTTCCTGAAATTGCCAGTGCTTTCCAATATGTATACAGAGAGCACCAAGGAATTGTCACAGCAGAAATCATCACTGCAGTGCCACTGTCAGATTCAGGACGCAAAAAAGCGCTGGATTTCATTACCAAATTATACGACAAAGTAGAGCTTACCGAAAAAGTTGACAAAGAACTCATCGGTGGCTTCATTATACGTGTTGACGACAAGCGATATGACGAGTCAGTTGCACGAAAATTGAACTCTCTAAAAAGAGAGTTTTCAAAAAACCCATACATCTCAGAACTTTAACAATACACCATGGCTGAAGTAAAACCGGCAGAAGTATCCGCCATCCTGAAAGAACAACTCGCAGGATTCAAGTCAGAAGCAGAATTAGAAGAAGCAGGTTCCGTCCTCCAAGTAGGAGATGGTATTGCAAGGATTTATGGACTTTCCAGCGTGCAAGCGGGAGAGCTGATTGAATTCGAAACCGGATTAAGAGGTATCGTTCTTAACCTTGAAGAAGACAATGTAGGAGCGGTTCTCTTGGGTTCTTCAGAAGGAATCAAAGAAGGTGACGTAGTAAAACGTACCGGACTTATCTCATCTATTAAAGTAGGTGAAGGTATGTTGGGCCGTGTGGTAAACACACTTGGTGAGCCAATCGACGGGAAGGGACCTATCCAAGGTGAACTTCTCGAAATGCCTATTGAGCGAAAAGCTCCAGGTGTAATTTACAGACAGCCCGTAGATGAGCCACTTCAAACAGGTATTAAGGCAATCGATGCCATGATTCCCGTAGGTAGAGGACAACGTGAGTTGATCATTGGTGACCGCCAAACAGGTAAGTCTACGGTTGCGATTGATACCATCATCAACCAAAAAGAATTTTACGACAGAGGCGAGCCTGTTTTCTGTATCTACGTTGCCATCGGGCAAAAGGGATCAACAGTAGCTCAAATTGCGAAAACATTAGATGATGCAGGTGCTCTTGATTACACGGTAATTGTAGCAGCAAATGCCTCTGACCCTGCTCCTATGCAGTTCTTGGCACCATTCTCAGGTGCAGCTATCGGTGAGTTCTTCCGAGATACTGGAAGACCTGCTTTGATCGTGTTTGATGACCTTTCGAAGCAAGCAGTTGCATACCGTGAGGTTTCACTTTTGCTTCGACGCCCCCCGGGACGTGAGGCATACCCGGGTGACGTATTCTACCTTCACTCAAGGCTTCTTGAACGTGCAGCGAAAGTCATCAACAGTGATGAAATCGCAGCTCAGATGAATGACCTTCCTCCTTCATTGAAAGGAAGAGTAAAAGGTGGCGGATCCCTTACGGCACTCCCAATTATTGAAACACAAGCAGGAGACGTTTCTGCCTACATTCCTACCAACGTAATCTCGATTACCGACGGGCAGATTTTCCTTGAGTCAAACTTATTCCTATCGGGTGTACGCCCTGCGATCAACGTGGGTATCTCTGTATCTCGTGTAGGAGGAGCAGCTCAAATTAAATCGATGAAGAAAGTAGCAGGTACATTGAAGCTTGACCAAGCTCAATACCGTGAACTTGAGGCTTTTGCCAAATTCGGTTCTGACCTTGATGCAGCTACAATGTCCGTTCTTGGAAAAGGAGCTCGTAACGTGGAAATCTTGAAGCAAGCTCAAAACTCTCCGATGTCGGTTGAAAAGCAAGTTGCTATCATTTACTGCGGAACAAAAGGACTTTTGAATAAAGTTCCCGTAAACCGTATCAAAGAATTCGAAGAAGAATTCATCCACTTCATGGATCAAAAACACAGGGATGCGCTGGATACATTGAAGTCAGGTAAATTGACCGATGAGGTGACTAAAACTATTGAGAAAGTAGCTGCAGATCTCAGCGAGAAGTACAGCAACTAAGTGAAGTTTCGCTTTAATGAAAGCTTAAGCGCAAATGGCAAATCTTAAAGAAATACGATCGCGAATTACCTCGGTAAACTCTACCATGCAGATCACCTCTGCCATGAAAATGGTGTCGGCTGCAAAGCTGAGAAGGGCCCAAGACAAGGTCACTCGCATGCGTCCTTATGCTTTGAAGCTACAGGAGATTTTGCAGAATGTTGGTAATTCGCCCAGCGTTTCTGAAAATGTATATGCTCAACAGCGAGAAGTAAAACGACTGCTCATTATTTCGGTAACCTCAAACAGAGGGCTTTGCGGAGCATTCAACAACAATGTGATCAAGCAGGCAAAATTGATCATTGAAGCACACCCGGGTGCGGAGATAAAGGTCCTTTCTGTTGGAAAGAAGTCTTTTGACGCATTCAAAAAGACGAGTCATGTTCCAGGTGTTGGATATCCTTCAGAGCCTTACACGATATATGAAAACTTGAATTTTGATGAGTCGTCAATCATCGCTCAAAGCGTGATGGATAAGTTTGCTGAAGGCAAGATTGACAAGGTTGTACTGATTTACAACTCTTTCAAGAATGCCGCAGTACAAATTTTGAAAGAGGAGCAGTTTCTTCCGATTTTACCACCTGAGCCAACGGATAGCTTGGTTCAAAGTGACTACATTTTCGAGCCTGGAAAGGATGAAATCGTAAATGAATTAATACCTAAGACTTTGAAAACTCAGCTTTACAAAGCAATATTAGACTCCAATGCTTCTGAGCATGGCGCTCGAATGACTGCTATGCACAAGGCTACCGACAACGCTTCGGAGATGGTAAAAGACTTGAAACTCACATACAACAAAGCGAGACAAGCCGCTATTACAAATGAGATTTTAGAAATCGTAGCGGGTGCAGAAGCCCTAAGCGATTCATAAACATCTCTTTGATGAAAGCTAAACCCCACCGGATGGTGGGGTTTCTTTTTTTGGTGTAATTTCTGCTGTGCAATCAGAACCTACAATGTCTCGAAATCGACTTATAAATCTGCTTTTGATTATCCTCGGCTTAGCCCTCATCTTGCTGGCCGACAGTATATCATCCGCTCTTTTGTCAGAGACAAACAAAATAGATCAAGCAGAAGATTTTGCACAAACACTGGATGAGAAAACGGATAAAGCAGTTCGGGCCATTCACGAACTACAGTCCGATATTGAAGCCTATGGACCAAAACGAGCGCAAGCGCTCAGATCAGAAGGATTTAAAGCTCTCTTTCAGGAAGAAAACATTGCTCTTTTTGTTTTTAGAAACGATGACCTCATTCTCTGGACTGACAATACGATCTCTCCTGAATCTGCAAGGAGGGCAGCAACCCTTGGCACCGAAATTTATCATTTTGAAAATGGTTGGTATCGACTCGTATACTTCACCAATGGTATTGATGAGTATGTTTCTGCCATTCTTATTTCAAGAACTTTCCCTTATCATAATGAATACCTGCTCAGCGGCTTCACAGACGATTTCAAACAAGACAATGTAGAGGCTATCCATCTTACCGGCGCAGAAGGTAGGGTAAAGCTTAAGGCTGATCATCAGAATTTCTATCTATCATTTTCGGACGAAGAATCCAGATCAAAGAAAAAGGCTTTCTTTTTTGCTCTTACTGCATTACTTGGTGGCGGCTTAGTTCTGTTCGCCATTCTCTCGGTCTATCTGGCTGAATCAACTGGTCGAAAAAAATATGTGCTCTTTCCCTCGCTGGTCATCACTCTTGTAGGCCTTCGTTACTTCACCTTGAAAGCAGACTGGCCGTCCGTAACGGCTAACTTAGCAGCATTCGATCCCGTTCTCTACGCTTCTTCCGTCATATCTCCCACCTTCGCAGACTTCCTGATCAATGTGCTCTTAATATTTGTCCTGTCTTTTCTCGCAAGGCAAGGCATGGCTCAGGCCAAAAAAGGAAATGGTGAGCCAAAATTTCTTGTTGCTTTTTTCTTAGGTGGGGCTCTACTGTTTCTTCAAGGAGCGTGGATTAATCAGGTAGCAAAGGAGCTGGTCTTAAATTCATCTGTTCCTTTCGAAATAAATAACCTAAATCAACTTACCCTGAGTAGCTTATTTGGTGTTCTCTCCGTGGGTGTTTTGTATTTCAGCGCCCTGATGATCGCGGACGGCCTCTCGCTTTTTGCCAAAATCAAAGGCTTGATTTTCAAATCCGCACTCTTATCCGGTCTGATTCTAACATTGATTTGGGTCGTTGGAACGCACACGGTCGGAATCAAGGATTTGGCCTTCGTATTGTGGCCTCCATTTGTTTTGATCGCCTTACTTTATTCTCGACTGCTTACCCAATCCACCGTTTTCCGTTTTCCGGAAGGTGCGCTTATTCTCATCGTTTTTTCCTCTCTCGGGGCATACAACTTCAAAAAGTATATGCAACATCGAGAGCAAAGTGAGGTAGAAATCATAGCAGAAAAGCTGGCCATAAACGATGACCCTATTGCTGAAGTGCTCTTTGATGGTCAAATGGAAGAGTTGGTTAGGGACCCGAATGTGAGAACCCTTTTTGAGCAAGAAGAACTTCACTCGAGAGAAACATTAGAAGATTACATCGTCTCGCGATACTTCACCGGATACTGGAGTAAATACGACATCACTCTCCACGCATTTACCACAGATAAGTCAGTCTGGGGAAAACTACCTGCCACCCGACCGAGTGGATTTGATGATCTTGAGAAAGATCTAGTCACATATAGCGATTTGGATAGTTTAGAAGAAGGTTTTCACTTCTTGTACAATGCTCCCGATCGAATTGCCTACATCGGCGTATTGCCCCTGAACTACAACTTACGTGAAACTCCTGACGGATTCCTCATCTTTGAATTTGCCTCCACCCTATTTCCTCAGCAAGTGGGGTTTCCCAACCTGCTGATTGATAGAGAGCTGGGAAGCAAAAAAGAGAATGAGCAATACTCCACCGCGAGATATTCTGATGGGCGATTAACCAATAGCCGAGGAGAATACCCCTACCCATCAAAACCGGAGGTATTCCGAAGACAGATCACAGATGGCATAAAATTTTTCCCGTTAAGGGGTTATGAGCACTACATCTCTGCTTTTAATGATGACGATGTGGTGGTGGTATCCAAAGAGCTTTATGGCCCTCTGGACAAAATAACCATGGTGACTTACCTCAGCGTGATTTATGGAATCCTTTTCTCCTTGATGATTGCCCTGTTTCGCTTTCGCCAAAACAGGGAGTTCTTGCGTCTCAATCTGAACCGAAAAGTTCAGGCGCTATTGGTCATCCTTACGGTCACTACCATGGTCCTGTTTTCATTGGCTACTAAGTATTACATAGAAGAAAAATACAGTGAAAAAAACGAGCGCCTCATCTCTGAAAAAATGCACTCGATCCTATTGGAGTTGGAAAACAAACTCGAAGATGAGGAAGGACTTAACTACGAAATGTCCGATTACCTTAACCGCATCCTCTCTCAGTTTTCGGTCATTTTCTTTACGGATATCAATCTTTTCAATCCTCAAGGCGATTTGATCGCGTCAAGCCAAATGAGGATGTTTAATGAAGGTCTGATCAGCAGAAAAATTGATCCAACTGCATACGCCTACATGCACTATCTGGATCAAATAGAATACATACAGGAAGAGGCCGTAGGAGAACTTTCATACTTATCAGCATACTCTCCCCTTCTCAATAAAAGAGGGGAAATAATTGGTTATGCGAACCTCCCCTACTTTGCCCGACAAACAGAATTGACTAATGAAATTTCGAGCTTCTTGGTATCTGTTATTAACCTCTTCGTGCTGGTTTTTGTACTTTCCTTGATCATTGCGCTCTTCATTTCGCAGTGGATCACTTTGCCACTCCGATCGATAAGGGAAAGCCTTTCGGCAATTGAGCTGGGGAAAGCAAACCGATTGGTGGGTTACAAAGGCCAGGACGAAATAGGATTGCTCGTGGATGAATACAATGCCAAAGTATCAGAGCTGGAAATGAATGCCGCCAAACTGAGTCAGTCTGAACGCGAATCAGCTTGGCGCGAAATGGCCAAACAAGTAGCCCATGAGATCAAAAACCCTCTTACTCCAATGAAGCTCAGTGTCCAACATTTGGAAAGGACTCTCCTCGCTGATGGATCTGTAGATGAGGAGAAGGTAACGCGCGTAATGAAAAATCTAATTGAGCAAATAGACACCCTCACTACCATAGCTAATGCATTTTCGGGCTTTGCAAAGATGCCGAAGGCCAAAGTAGAAACCATCAACTTAAAAGATACGGTAGAGAGTGCCGTAGAGCTCTTCAGCGGATTTGATCGAATAGACTTCGAAACGATCTATCCGGCAAAAGACTCTTGCTTTGTGAAAGCCGATAAAGACCAATCGATCAGACTATTCAACAACCTTTTGAAAAATGCAGTTCAATCGATGACCGAAGAAAGAAGAGGTCATATATCGATTGAGATTAGAGAAGAAACCGATGGCTACGCGACCCTCATTTCCGATAATGGATCAGGTATCGAGAAAAATCAGATGCCGAAGCTATTCATCCCAAACTTTACTACGAAAACCAGAGGAATGGGATTGGGGCTAGCGATGTCGAAAAACATCGTTGAGAATTTTGGGGGAGAAATTTCCTTTACCAGTGAATTGGGCAAAGGAAGTCAGTTTAAGGTTTGGCTCCCTAAGGCCTAAGTTCAAATCGTTTTTTCTTACATGTTCGACTTTTCAAATCCTTCAGACTATCCGAATCGCCAACACTTCCTTTCGAGGAATCTTTGAATTTGATTTTTCCCTTTCCATAAAATGAAGATCCTTTTTCAAAAACAATCTCGGCCGAGCCTTCCAAGATCACCTTACCATTTCGAAGCAACTCCAAATCACCACCTTCTTCCACAACTATTTTGCTGTCTTTAAGAAGCCGTACTTCCTCTCCAATTGTCAATTTAGCTCCACTTTTTATACGCAATACTGTCGGTGAAGAAAAGTACACATCGCCGGCCACAGTATCGGGTTCCACGAACCGAGTGATGGTTTTGCCACGATCCAGAGTCAAAACAGACTCCACACAAAGGTCTGTACCCGCTTGGTTGTGGTTGTTCAATAGAATATCCGATCCCGCCCAGCGCCGAGGCTCTTTCAGCAAGGTATCGTTAAATGAAACTTCAACTTTAATGGAAAGATCAGGCCGTGTCTCCAAAATTCTCATCGAAATGCCGTTCAAATAAATTGTATCCGAGTTCTGAGAGTGATTCGATTTGCCCTTTCTTGCGTTCACATGCGTAATCGTCGAGGCAGTAGATGGATTGGTTCCCAAACCAATGTAGTCGACCTCTCCATTCCGCATTCCATAAGAGGGATGTCCTAAATGTGGATGGCGCGTATAGCTGCCATCTCTGTTTCTTCTTGTACTGAGTCGGCGCATATTGTCCCGTTTTATTTCTTCACTGGAATTGGTGTAATAAAAAGGTTCTTCCAGCTCATGATGACCCGTTAGCGGATTCTCAAGTTCGCTTTTCAGGGTATACACGTTATGTGGACTATTGTCGACGCATACTCCCAGATCCAACTTCTCGTCATCCCAAAAGAAATCGTAGGCCCCTGTGGCAGGAAGAGGTTTTAAGTAATCTGCCTTAACATCACTGTATATTCGTTTCCCTTCTTTGACATTTGCATCAATCTGCCTGGTCAGATACAGCCCGGGAAGCGCAGGCTTAATACAATCGTGGTCCTCGTGATTAAATACATCCGTGGGTGAACCATTATTGGCATATGTGGTGTGATTCTCTACCCAAATCCATTGAGGAAACTCATCGTCAGGAATAAATGGAAGCTTTATTCTCAGCGCATCACCTGTAGTCACAAAATCTCTCAGAACAAAAACGCGGGTTCCGTTTTCCGATTGAATATCGCCGTTCACTTCTTGACCCGATTCGTCACGGACGCTGATCAAGTAATCGTTCTCTTTTGGTTTCCAGCCAAGCCAATAACGATCCCAACCCGAAGGCGACAACAGAGCTGAATTCGCTGCTCCCATCATGGACCACCCTCCTTGAAGTGCAGTGACATAGCTTCTGAAATTTGCACTGTTACCCCCTCCTGAGTGGAAATTATTACCTCCGATGAGTAAATGATTGAATTCGTGTTTCAGGATTTTAAATGGCATTCCGTTTCCACCACCAAAAATAGAATAGGAATCAGTGTTGAGGCCTCCAATTCTTCCTCCGCTTGAGGCAGACGCTTGTCCGGTAGCATTGGGAATAGCAGAGAAATTTCTTAAAAATATCATCAAATGATCTACCCCTGAAAATTTTGATGACCGTGTTTTTGGCACTCCTCTTTTCGACTCATCCTCCCAGTAATCGAAATCTGTGAAGCTCAAGTTTTCCGAAGATATTTTTTCAGCAGAATTGAGCCTGTCAACAACTATTTTCAAAATTTTCGATTTGCTCCGACCCACTTCGGATTGCTTTACCGTAATGATTTCAGGATAGTAATCTCCCAAAACAGTCAGCTCTCCGAATGAGCATTCCTTGTAATACCGAGTAAGCGCCTTGAGGGAATTCTCTCCTTCAAATACGTTGAAAATATCATCCTTGTATTCAGGCAACTCATTTACTCTCCAATTCTTATGGCCTTCCAGGTAAGCATCTACCGATGAATCTTTGTCGTGGTCCACTTCTACAAAAACCATTAGAACTCTGATTGACCCACGAGTTGGTAGTACCCATCCATTCTCACTGTTTTCTTGACCAAAAACATATGAGGACAGAAAAAGAAACAGGGCGGGGAGAAAAACGAAATATTTTCGATGGAATAGTAATCCGTACATTTTGATTCAAGAAATTACATTTGCATGAAACCGCAATTCGAAATCATGGACAATATACTAGTAACACAATCAGGGCACCTCAGAGAAATCACGATCAACCGCGCTGAAAAGCTCAATGCGCTGAATTCTCAGCTCATCAAAGATCTCTCCACAGAACTGCACAAAGCGGATGAAGATAAAGAAACGCGTGTGGTGATTTTAACGGGGGCAGGAGAAAAGGCATTTGTTGCCGGTGCTGATATTTCTGAGTTTGCGCACTTCGATGAGGTCCAAGGAAGAGAGCTGAGTCAAAAAGGGCAAGACCTGCTCTTCACGGCAGTTGAACAAATGAAGACTCCGGTCATTGCCGCGGTAAATGGATTCGCCCTTGGAGGCGGTCTCGAATTAGCTATGTCTTGTCACATGCGCATCGCCTCAGAAAATGCTCGGCTTGGTTTGCCTGAAGTAAGTCTAGGGGTCATCCCGGGATACGGGGGCACTCAGCGACTGGCGCAGCTGGTAGGAAAAGGGAAAGCACTGGAAATGATCACATCAGCCCAGATGATTGACGCACAAGAGGCTTACCGACTGGGATTGGTGAATAACATGGTAGCACAAGGTGAGTTATTGGATGAATGCCGAAAATTAGCTGGAAAAATTGCTAAGAATTCTCCTTCTGCCATTGGTTTAGCTATTCGTTCAGTAAATGCACAATATTCAGAAGGAGTTAATGGTTATCAAGTTGAAATCGACTCTTTCGGCGATTGCTTCAAATCAGGAGATTTTAAAGAAGGAACTCAAGCATTTTTGGAAAAACGAAAACCCAGCTTCAAGGGTGAATAAAAACCGCCCCATTTTATGAGTACGCTGCGAAGCCTCCTAGGCCAAACTGCCATTTATGGCGTAAGCAGCATCGTGGGGAGGGTGATGAATTTCTTTATCCTCACTCCTTTTTATACCCGTATTTTCGAAAAAGTCGAATATGGCGCCATCACCGAGTTGTACGCATATGTAGCCTTTTTACTGGTGTTGCTGACTTATGGGATGGAGACCGCATTTTTTCGTTTTGCCTCAAGGGAAAAGGATCCGAGTAAACAGTCACTGGTCTTCAGTACGGCAGCAATTTCTTTGCTTTCCACATCTACCCTTTTTATTGCGTTCATCTACCTTACCGGTGGAAATATTGCTGATGCGTTGGGATATGCCTCCAACCCAGAGTTCATCATCCTGTTCGGGTGGATCGTAGCCATCGACTCGTTCGTGACCATTCCTTTTGCCAGACTTCGCTTGCAAAACAAAGCCATTCGGTTTGCCTCAGTTAATTTGGCAAGCATCGTAGTCAACATACTATTGAATCTTTTCTTTTTTCTCTACTGCCCGAACGCTCTGGAAAATGGAAACGATTGGATTAATCGTTTTTACAATCCCGAATTCGGAATAGGCTATGTTTTCGTAGCTAATTTGGCCGGAAGCCTCACGAAGTTGTTGCTACTATTGCCCGTTCTTACCGGAATGAAGTTCGGCTTCAGCCCAAAGCTTTTCAAAGAACTCCTTCCCTATGCCATTCCCTTACTGGTCTTGGGGTTGGCAGGAATTGTAAACGAAACGTTTGACCGAGCAGCTTTCGAAAGCCTTTCGGGACTACCGGAAGAAGAGGCTGCGGCACAATTAGGAATTTACGGAGCTTGCTACAAGGTGGCCATGCTGCTCAGCATTGGTATCCAAGCATACCGTTTTGCGGCAGAACCTTTTATATTCTCTTTGGCGAAAGGAAATAGGAGCAATCAAGTACAAGCAGACGTGATGAAGTTTTATTTCATCGTAGCTCTGCTTATCAGTATGACTCTCATCTGCCTTGACGATATAGCGCTGCTGCTGATTGGCGAGGAGTTTCGGGTCGGTGCTCAGGTAATTCCAATCTTGCTTAGCGCCTATATTTTTTATGGAGTAGTCTTTAATCTATCCTTTTGGTATAAGCTCAACGATAAAACCATTTACGGGGCAGGAATTGCCATTAGTGGGGCCCTTGTCACGATAGGGCTGAACATTTGGCTGGTGCCAAAAATCGGATATTTCGGCTCGGCTTGGGCTACATTAGCTGCTTATGTCATCATGACCATCATCTCATACAGTCTCATGCGAAAGCATCATCCGATGCCTTATGACCTTGCCTCTATTGGGCAATATGTGCTATTGGCCGCAGTCTTGGTTACGTCCTTTGAGTTTATTGATCCGCAAGGATGGATGAAATACACGGGAGGTGTCGGAGTCATTTTACTATTTACTTTATTCGCTTTTCAAAAAGAAAAAAAATTACTCAAACCGAATGACAACAGTAGAAATCATCAATAAATCACATCACCCCTTACCACACTATGCCACTAAAGGTAGCGCAGGGTGTGATTTGCGAGCAAACTTGTCTGAGAGCGTTGTATTGAAACCCCTCGAGCGAAAATTAATAGATACAGGCATTTTCATTGCGCTTCCCCTTGGAACCGAAGCTCAAATAAGACCGCGTAGCGGAATGGCTTATAAGGAAGGTATAACAGTCTTAAACTCACCCGGAACTATCGATGCCGACTACAGGGGAGAGGTCAAGGTATTATTGGTAAATTTGTCGGCTGTTGAGGCCACTATTCAAGACGGCGATAGAATAGCTCAAATGGTTATCGCGCGTCACGAAGTGGCCAATTTTAAAGAAGTTTCGACGCTCTCTGAAACTCTTCGAGGTGAAGGTGGTTTTGGAAGCACAGGAAAAAAGGACTGATACTGAATGAACATTATTATACCTATGGCAGGCCGCGGAAAGCGACTTCGCCCGCACACGCTGACAGTTCCCAAACCACTTGTAAAAATTGCCGGCAAACCCATCGTTCAACACTTGGTTGAAGACATTGCCCGACTCTTGAATGACGAACCTCTGGAAGAGATCGTATTCGTTACGGGTCGGTTTGGAGAAGAAGTGGAAAACCATCTATTGGATGTTGCTAAAAGTCTTGGCGCTCAAGGCAAAATTGCGTATCAGGACGAAGCTTTGGGTACAGCGCACGCAATTTGGTGTGCCAAAGAAGCTTTGAAAGGAAAAACGATTGTGGCTTTTGCAGACACCCTTTTCAAAGCTGATTTTCAGCTCGACCCAAATGCAGACGGAATGCTCTGGGTAAAGCAAATTGATGATCCATCGAGCTTCGGAGTAGTAAAGCTGAACGATGACGGTCATATCATCGATTTTGTGGAAAAGCCACAAGAATTCGTGAGTGACTTGGCTATGATCGGTTGCTACTATTTCAAGGAAGGACGCGATCTATATACGGAAATAGAGTACCTAATCGAAAATGAGGTGATGAAAGGAGGTGAATACCAACTTCCCGATGCACTTCGTCGAATGACCGAAAAAAACAAAACCTTTTCGCCTGGAAAAGTGGACGAATGGATGGATTGCGGGAACGCTAAAGTGACAATAGAAACGGCAAATCGAGTTCTTGACTTGAAATATGCAGAATCTGAAATTGCTGCTGACGCGGAAGTTATCAATTCAACGATCATCGCTCCATGCTATATAGGTTCGGGTGCGAAGATTATCAATTCAGTAGTCGGCCCAAATGCTTCAATAGGGAGTGCCACAACGATTAAGGATTCTCGCATTTCGCACAGCCTTATTCAAGACAATTCTCAGTTAGTGGGTCAATCACTGGCACAATCCATGATTGGGAGCTTCGTGAAGCTAGAGAGCAAGCCTGCTGCAATGAGTCTCGGCGACTACAACGAAATCCAATGATTCGAACCCTCAAAATATTTTTAGTTTCCGTTCTTCTTTTTGCTGGTGCAGGCTGCAAGAGCACGGAAGGTATTTCTCAAAAGAATTCGGAGACCCCTACCGAACTGACTGAGGCCGAATTTCGCGCTTATCAAACGGCATTTATGGATGCCAGCAAGGAGAAAATTCTGGGAAACTTGAATGATGCTGAGCGTCTCTTCCAAAAGGCCTTAACCATAAATCCACGTAGCGATGCTGCCATGTTTGATTTGGCAAAAATAGCAGTGGAACGAGGAAGACTTGGTGAGGCTGCAACCTTACTGGAACAAGCAGGAGAAATAGACCCTGAGAACCCATGGTACAGGGAATACTTGGCTCAAGTATATGCCGAATCGGGAAGATTGGACGAAGCTATTGAAACGGTCAGAAGCATTATTGAATTACAACCTGAAAAGTACGACTATTACTTCAACCTTGGCTCTCTTTTGAGCGCTCAGGGCAAATACGATGAGGCTCTGAGAGTCTATGATGACCTCGAAGAGCAATTCGGATTGATGGAAGAGATTGCCATGCAAAGGCAAATGATCTATTTGGAGCAAGGGAAAGCAGACTTGGCTCTCGAAGAAGCGAATAAACTGATTGAAATTAATCCGGAAGAAATCCGCTACTATGGAATGAAAGCGGAGATTCTGGAGCAAACCGGACGAAACGAAGAGGCCAAAGCTCTGTATGCTGAAATGCTGGAGTTAGATCCCGATAATGGGCTAGTGCTTTTAGCTCTTTTCGAAATTGCAGAACAAGAAGGGAAATCTACGCAGGCCAGAGAATACTTGACATCAGCCTTTAGAAGCGAGGACTTGGGGATCGACGTTAAAGTCAATATCCTACTCAACCTTATGTCAAATCCTGGCGAATCGCCTGACTATCTTTTCAAGCTTTCAGATGAATTGGTGGCTGCTCACCCCAATAACGCCAAGGCTTATGCGATCCAAGGTGATCTCTACAACAATTTCAACCGACAAGAAGAGGCGCGATCAAAATTTCAAAAGGCGGTAGAAATTGACCCTAATCGCCCTCCTATTTGGCAAGAGATTCTAATCATTAGCTCTACACTCAATGATTTTGAGACAATGCGAACCGAGAGTGAAAAAGCTCTTGAATACTTTCCTCAACAGCCGATTTTTTATCTCTTCAACGGTATTGCATTGCAGCAATTGGGAGAAACAAAAGAAGCGATTGACGCTCTTGAATCAGGTAAAAATCTCGTGATTGAC
Source organism: Cryomorphaceae bacterium 1068 (assembly GCA_027214385.1). Taxonomy (NCBI): domain Bacteria; kingdom Pseudomonadati; phylum Bacteroidota; class Flavobacteriia; order Flavobacteriales; family Cryomorphaceae; species Cryomorphaceae bacterium 1068. Next base: position 85,677 of record JAPVXR010000017.1, read on the forward strand.
AACAATGAATTACTTGGTCAATTCTATGCCTCACTTGGTGACGCGCACCACTCCCTAAATGATCATAAAGCGAGCGACGCTGCTTATGAAAAAGCGCTGAAGTACTCCCCCACCAACGTGATCGTCCTCAACAACTATGCGTACTATCTTTCATTGAGAGGGGAAAACCTCGAAAGAGCCGAATTGATGGCAAGAAAGGCCAATGATCTTAGTCCCAATCAAGTGAGCTTTCAAGATACTTACGCTTGGGTTCTTTTTAAAAGAGGCAACTTCCAAAACGCACTTTTTTGGATAAAAGAAGCTCTGAAAAACGGAGGAGACGAAGATCCTGATGTCTTGGACCACCACGGTGATATCCTTTGGCAACTCAATGAAAAAGAGAATGCCAAAATTGCCTGGCAAATGGCTCTGGATTTGGGAGGTGATGCGAATCAATTAAACGAAAAAATTGCCCGAGACGAATGAGAAGAATTATCCACCTAATATTCTTCTTTGGATTGTCCCTCCTGATTCTTGAGGGCTGCAAAACGAAGCGCGCTCTTACGAAAAGCCCGCTGGTACCCTTAAATGAAAAAGCCATAATTGAGCAACTTCAAAGCAATGTTTTCGACTTTAATACCTTGAGCGCGAAACTATCTGTGAATGCTGTTACAGAAAAGGAAAACCGCTCTTTCAAAGTTAATATGCGCATCGCCTCAGACAGTGCAATCTGGATGAGCATCACACCTGCATTGGGAATTGAAGCTGCCCGCGCAATGATCACCGCTGACAGCCTCAAGTTTATCGACAAGCTTGCCGACAAATACTATTTGGGGGATTATCGGGCCCTGGACTCACTGTTTGGCTACGAAGCACAGTATGAATTTTTAGAAAACCTCCTGGTAGGGAATCCCATCCAAATTCTAGAAGGTGAAAAATACCAGTCCGTGGTAGATGAACTCTACTACGTGATTCAAACAAAAAATCCGCGAAAAGTTCGCAAGGCTGTCGATCTCTCATTCAAACCATCGAAAGAAGACACCCTGAAGATTGAGACGGAAATAGTTAAGCGAAAAAAGCTCAATAAGGCAGTAGATAAGCTCGAAGAGGAAGATTTGGTCATCAAACGATTCTATGTGCGCTCTGATAACTTCCGAGTTGAAAAAGTTCTTATTGAAGATTTACTCACGCAGCGTTCGTTTCGAGTCGAGTATGGTAATTTTCTAGAGGTTGAGGGCAATTATTTCGCCCATGATGTCGATATCTTTATCGATACACCTAAGGAATCAGGAAAATTTGAGTTTTCTTACTCCAGAATAAAAATCAACGAACCCCAATCCTATCCTTTCAAAGTTCCTTCAAAATATGAACCTCTTTTCCGTTAAGCATATACTGTTGCTTTTAGCTCTGTTCGGGGCTTTGATAGCAGGTGCTCAAGAAAAAGAGAGCTTAAAGAAAGAACGCGATAAAATTTCTGAAGAGATCAGTTTCACGAATAAATTGCTTCAGGAAACCCGTCAGAACCGAAGTAAAATGGAGGGGGAATTGGGGCTTCTAAATAAAAAGATAAGGCTTCGCGAAGACCTGATCGGTAGTATCAAGAAGGAAGTACGACTTTACAATCGGCAGATCGAACGGAACCGCGAACAGATTGCCGAATTGGAATCTGAATTGGGTGAGTTGAAAAACCGCTATGCCGATCTGATCCGCCTGGCTCATCGCACCAATCGCACCCAGGATAGGCTTATGTTCATCTTTGCCTCAGAAGACTTTATTCAAGCCATTCGACGAATTCGCTACTTCAGGCAGCTGGCCGACCTGAGAAAACAACAGGCAGAGGATATTGAAAGCACCAAAGAGAAATTGGTCGGGCTGAATCGTGAGCTGAATGACGGCATCAGTTCCAAAAATGAAACACTCGAGCAAGAGCAAAATGCAAAGCAGGACCTTTCTCAAGACCTTTCCAAACAAAAGGAAACCGTCTCTTCACTGAAAAGCGAAGAACGTAGCCTACTGAGTAAGCTGAAGAAACAGGAAAAGCAGCGAGAAAAGGTCAACAAAGAAATCCAGCGAATAATCGAAGCGGAAATCAGAGCTTCGAAAAAAGATAATGCGGGCGTTTTTTCCTTGACCCCGGAGGCGGCAGCTCTTTCTGCTGATTTTGAAAAAAACAGAGGAAAACTTCCGTGGCCCGTTGAACGCGGCGTCATTACCCAAAAATTCGGGGATAACCCTCATCCCGTTTTAGCAGGAATCATGGTTCCCAACAATGGTGTGAACATTGCCACCAATCAAAACGCTCAGATCAGAGCCGTTTTTGATGGAACGGTATCAGGTGTATTCAGCATTCCCGGAGCAGGGAAAAATGTCATTATCAACCATGGAGGTTACCGCTCGGTGTATTCCAATATGAAAGAAGTATTCGTCTCTAAGGGTCAGAAAATTTCAGCTAAAGAAGCAATTGGCCTCGTACTGACCGACGAAGTAGATGGGAAAACTGAAGCTCATATTGAGATTTGGAAAGTGAGCGAACAAGGCACGGTTAAAGAAGATCCGGCAAAATGGATCGTTCGACAATAGGGCGTATTATTTCTTAACTTTGACAAAAATTTAGATATGCTTCTTTCCATATTTTTAGCAATGCCCGGATATGGCTCAATCATTCTGATTGTGTTAGCGATTTTACTCCTATTCGGTGGCAAAAAAATCCCTGAATTAATGAAGGGACTTGGTCGCGGAATGAAAGAATTCAAAGACGCTACCAAAGAAGATGGTTCCGGTGAAGCCTCCGATTCCAATAAAGACTCAAAGTAAGTCACTTTGAAAAAGTACAATAGCCTTCTCGAAATCCAAAAGGATCTTGACCAAAACAGTCTTGAGCTCAAAGACTTGGTTGGTCAATACCTACATAACATTAAAGACTCTGCTGATCTGAATATCTTCTTGGAGGTATTTGAAGAAGAAGCGCTTGCCAAAGCAGAAGAGATCAGTGAGAAATTTAAAAACGGAAGTGCCGGACGCCTTGCGGGAATGGTCATTGCTTTGAAAGACAATATCTGCTACAAAGACCATCGAGTGGGAGCTGCATCAAAAATCCTTGATGGATTTGAGTCTCTTTACGATGCGACCGTTACCAAGAAACTTCTCGAAGAAGACGCCATCATCATCGGGCGTGTGAATTGCGATGAATTTGCAATGGGTGCTTCCAATGAAAACTCGTCCAAAGGTGTTGTAAAAAACCCGGTAAATCCGGATCATGTGCCCGGAGGCTCTTCCGGAGGAAGTGCAGCGGCAGTAGCCGCAAACTGTTGCCTCGTGGCTTTAGGTAGCGATACCGGGGGTTCTATTCGTCAGCCTGCTGCTTTTTGTGGAGTTGTTGGCTTAAAGCCAACTTATGGAAGGGTTAGTCGCCATGGCTTGATAGCCTTTGCCTCCTCATTTGATCAGATCGGACCCATTTCACACAGCGTATCAGATTCTGCTTTGGTTCTTGAGATCATCGCGGGAAAAGATGAGTTTGACACGACTTCAGCATCAAAAAAGGTAGATGGCTATTCCGAATTAACGGAAAACAAGCCTCTCAAAATAGGATACATCGAAGAATGTATGGAGAATGATGCGCTCGACCCTGAAGTGAAGAAGTCGCACCAGAAACTAATTGAAGAACTAAAAGAGCAAGGCCATATCTTGGAGCCTGTTCACATAGAAGAACTGAAATACTTGGTCCCGGCATACTACGTGCTTACTACTGCCGAGGCATCTTCCAATTTATCCCGATACGACGGAATTCACTACGGTTACCGAAGTGAAAACTCTCACGACATCGATTCTACCTATCGCATGAGTCGAACCGAAGGGTTTGGCCCTGAGGTAAAGCGCAGAATTATGCTCGGAACTTTCGTTTTGAGTGCAGGTTACTACGATGCGTACTATGCCAAAGCACAAAAAGTAAGAAGGGTCATCAAGGAGAAAACTGACAAATTATTGTCTGAATACGATCTCCTACTCTCTCCTACTACGCCCTCTACGGCATTTCGAATCGGAGCAAAGAGCGATGATCCTATCCAAATGTATTTGGAAGATGTATTCACGGTGCATGCCAATTTAGCGGGCACTCCGGCTATCTCTCTTCCTCTCTTTTCACATCCCGAATCTAAGCTTCCCATAGGAGCTCAATTCATGGCGGGTTCTTTCCGAGAGAAACTTCTTCTGACGTTCGCCAACAACTTAATGCAGAGCGAAGCGTTAAAAAATTAGAAGTTTCTTTTACGATTCAACTAATCATAGGTCTAGTTTCGTCGAAAAATGAAAACTTAGATTTACATTTTTCGTATGTCACTATAACCCCTTAAAATTGACTTAATGACTCTTCTGAAGTCGACCTCTGTTTTCTTACTCTCTTTTCTGTTCGCAAGCCTTTGTGAGGCGAGCGTATATCAGGATTCCACCAAGGCTGTTGTAGAAGACACTACTGCTATTAAAATAGCAGCCGATGACCCGATACTTCTGGCCATGGATCAGTCTTGGATGAATATCGGAAAGGAATGGCTGGCCTTTACTTCCGATAGTATGGCTTTAAACATCCACGGCTTTGGTCCTGATTCAATTCCCGCATACGCTGATAGCATTTATGCAAAGAGATTGGCTGCATTGAATGATGCCACTCCATTGGACTTGGATTACAATAAGTATGTACAAGCTTACATAAACGTTTATGCCGTGCGCAGACGCGATATCACCAAACAAGTTCTCGGACTCGCCGCACTCTACTATCCGCTCTTTGAGGAGCAGCTTGATCGTTTTGATATGCCGCTCGAGCTAAAACACCTCGCGGTGGTAGAATCTGCGCTCAACCCTGCTGCAAAATCGCCGGTAGGCGCAACGGGGTTATGGCAATTCATGTACACCACTGGTAAGATTTACAACCTTGAAGTCAATTCTTTTATAGACGAACGGAAAGATCCGTACAAGAGCACCATCGCAGCATGTGAATACATGCAATATTTATACGGTAGGTATAACGATTGGCACTTGGTCTTAGCGGCTTACAACTCAGGGCCTGGAAACGTGAATAAAGCCATCAGAAGATCAGGTGGTAAGAGAACTTACTGGGAGATCAGGCGATACTTGCCTCGTGAAACTCGTGGATATGTCCCTGCATTTATAGCAGTAAACTATATTATGAATCATGCCACTGATCACAATCTCTATCCGATCGAACCCCCGATGCAGTATCCTGAAATGGACACATTACAGATTTGCAAAAGGACCACATTCGATCAAATTTCAAAATTCACCAGTGTTTCCGTAGAAGATTTGGAGAAGCTAAACCCTTCTATGAAAAGAAACATTATACCTAAGTCGGAGAAGTGCCAAACCGTTTATTTACCTGTAGAAGCGGCCGGGCTTTTCTTAGCAAATCAAGATGAGCTTTACAATTTCAATCCCGAAGCACCTCAGGCTGTAGACGGCTACATCGTAGAAGATGTGATAGAGGTTCATGTCGTAAGAAGAGGCGACGTGCTGGGAAAAATCGCCGAACGATATGGGGTAGGTGTGAGTAGCATTCGAGAATGGAACAATATTCGCGGTAATACTATACACCCAGGACAAAAATTGGAAATTCATAAAACAATCCGAACTAAGGTCGGAGAAACCACAGCTCAAAAAACCGAGCCGAAGCAAGAAAAAACCGAACCTGCTGAAAAAGTCGAGACCAAAAAGCCGACGAGCTCAGAAGGAACTAAAGTACACATCGTGCAAAGTGGAGATACCCTTTGGGATATTGCCAAACTTTATCCGGGAGTAAGTATTAATGACATAAAATCGGCCAATTCGGGGCTAGATTCCCGAAGACTAAAGCCAGGACAGAAAATTAAAATTCCACCTTCATCATGACAAAAATCCTTCGCCACCTAAGCCTGCTCATTATCGGAATCCTGCTTTTCTCATCGTGCGATGAAACGAATACGCGAACGCTTCCAAGGCATTCCGGAGAATCAGGAGAGGTCCTATTGGTAATGGATGAAAGTAAGTGGCTAGGCCCTGAAGGAGACAGTCTTCGTCTTGTTTTGGAACAGTATGTTGAGCAATTACCACAAACTGAGTCCATGTTCAGTCTGCTGCAATTTTCTCCAAATGAGATGAGCAGCCTGCTTGAGCAACACCGAAATATCATAGAAATTGAAATCGGTCCCGATGCTGAAGGGAAAAACAAAGTGACCTTAAGCAAAGACAAGTGGAGCAGCGATCAATTGGTGTTCAGATCATACGCCAACAATCGAGCTGAGTGGTATGAACTTCTCAAAACGGAGTTTCCTCGCGTAGTCCAGCTCATCAATGACAAAGAAATAAGCCGGCTTCAAAAGAATTACCGACGAAATGGAAACAAGGCACTAGAAGAAAAAATTCAGAAAAAATTCGGAATAGAAATCCTGATTCCCAACGATACGGAAGTAGCTGTAGAAAAAGAGAATTTCATTTGGATCAAGCGTGAGCGCGTCAAATATTTGGGGAATACCCCTCATGATATCACGCAAGGCTTTATGGTATATCGCTACCCTTATTCAGGTGAAATGGACTTCATTGCTGACAGTCTATTGGCTGTGCGCGATTCCATTCTCAAAAAGTTCGTTCCAGGCCCTCAAGACGGAACTTATATGGGTACAGAGTACAGATACCCGCCAACAACGAAAGAAGTGACTCTGAATGGACAATATGCGGCCTACACAGCAGGGCTTTGGAAAATGGAGAACTACTTTATGGGAGGACCTTTCCGTAGAATTGCAACGAATTCTAAAAACGGCAACGAAATAATCGTAGTGTCGGGATTTGTCTTTGCACCGAAGTTTGACAAGCGCGAGTACGTGAGAGAAGTAGAGGCGGTTTTAGCCGGCCTGAAACTCTGATTTAACAAGCCGAAAACTATCTCAGGCAGAAAATACATCCATCAAAACGGGAAGAGATTTCACCTCTCCAAAACCTTCAAGTTGGAGTCGGTAATACTCAACGAGCGACATCAAGAGTCTTCTGCGCAACTCTGAAGGCAGCTCTATAATACTGCTGTAATCAGCGGCGATCAACGTTGAGAACCCTTCACTGTCAAAGCGATCCATAGTGTGCAATGAACTATTCCTATTTCCTGTAAAGACTCCGTTTTGGAGATCAAAATAGCACGTTCGATCATCGAATTCCCCTTTTGGAAAAAATCCGAAAAACTTAGTGAGCCTAGTCAAAAAGATGAGATGGAAATAGGTGTGATCCGATCCTGAATCAAAATACTGCAATGAAGACGTGATATAGTCAAAAAGGTCTTCATCGGGAGTTTCTTCACGGAGGGATTTATACAGCATCTCCGACAGAAAAAGCTGAATACTCCCTTTTATCGGGTCATAAAACAAGCCACCAGAACCCGATCTTACGCTGATTTCTTTTGCGGTTTGTACGTCGTACTTCTCCCTAAACTGAAAGGTGATATCAACCACTGAAAGCGGCTCCAAAGCAGAAAGTTTATTGCCCCGCTTTCTTCCCAGCCCCCGAACCATAAATGACATAACTCCAAACCTACGTGTGTAGGCGGAAGCGATCATAGATGAACCTGAATAGGGAACCTTTTTAAGAATAAGAGCGTCGGTAGTGGTCTCCACTCCTATTTGATCATTAGTATTTTACTCACGCATTCCGAGTCAGCGCTTTCACTTGAAACCAAAGCAAAATAGACTCCCGTAGCCACTTGTTCTCCATTCAAATTCTTTCCATCCCAAATCGCTCTACCTCCTGTGGATTCCAGCGATGCAACCAAGTTTCCTCTCATATCAGTAATTCTTACGTCGCTGTTTCGCATAATGCCCTCTATAGTAATGGGTCCCGAGTAGTTTTCCCGTACGGGATTCGGGTACACTGTTATGCATTCATTCGAAGGCTCTCCCCCTGTGGCATCTCCTTGGTACGAGAGAATTCCTTCTACCGTAGCTATGAAAACTTCACCTGTTTCATCGTCTACAACGATGTCGTTGATTACATCAGAAAACAACGGACTTTGGTCGGCCGTAAATCTTAAAATCTGTTCTGTTCCGTCTTCCGAAAGTAGAAATACTCCTGACCCGAATGTTCCGATCCACTTGCGGTTTGCTCCGTCAACAGCAATAGCGCTAATACTCTGCGCTTCAAGCAAAAATTGGAAGATTCCGTCCTGTTCTACCAGAATTTGTCGAGCATCACTCGGGTCATTGGTAAAAGCATCAAAAGGAGAATAGAAAACCGCCACTCCATCAGAAGTTCCTACCCATATTTCACCATCCAAATCCTCAGTTATACTGTATACTTCATCTACCGGAAGACCTCCGTTGCCACTTCCTGATTTAAAGAGTTCGAAATTTTTATCCTCTTGGCTTCGGGAAGGTGAAAATGCAGCTACACCACCCCGATTAACAACCATCCATACATCTCCATCGCTGGTAACGATCATTCTGGTGAGAACATTCGCTGCATCAAAATTTCCTTCTAAGTCAAAAGATTCCCAAGATCCATCAGGTCTTAATACAGCCAATGGTTTAT